>DASZXM010000807.1:0-4110 GCA_035546415.1 Pseudonocardiaceae bacterium | reverse complement strand
CGGATGTAGTGCTCGGCACGGCCGGCCTGGTCCGGGATGTCGGAGGCGCGGTGCGGACTCGTCGCGGTGGCGCACCAGTTGCCCGTGTCGGCGATCAGGATCGGTTTACCGGTCAGCTCGTGACAGCGGTCCAGTTCGGCGACGACCCCGGTCACATCCCCGGCACCGGGGAAGACCTGCACGGACAGGACGTCGACGTGGTCGCGCAGGGCGGCCAGCACCGGCTCGGGCCAGCCGGCCCGCCTGCCGAACCGGTCACCGAGGATCAGGTGGTCCGGGTCGTAGCGGCGGATCGCACTGGTGACCGTCTCGTAGTAGGCCTGCGCCACGTCGTACAGCTCGGCGGACGGATAGCCGGTGCCGGTGGGATGGCGCTCCCAACACGGCCCGTCGACCAGGAAGTAGCCGACCAGATCGGACTGCTCGGCGTGCGGCAGGCAGATGGCGCGGGCGAGGTAGTCGCAGTAGTCGGCGAAGGCGCTCGACCGGACGTCCCGGTACGCGGGATACCGGTTCCACGACTCGATCTCCAGCGGCCGCAGCGGAACGCAGTAGGGCATCCCGGCGGCGAGGTAGTCGCCTGCGCACCAACCGGGCGAGTGCCCGATGTCGATGGCGGCGCCACTGACCCCCAACCCGGAGCCGCTGACGTACTCCTCGGTGGCGGAGATGGTGGTGAAACCCCATTCGGTGAGGTCCCGCACGACCCCGTCGGCGATCCACCGCTCCCGCGAGCCGTACTTCCGCCGCCAGATGTCGATGTTGTGCGGGTACTGGAGATTGGTCGGCTCGGCGTGCGCGACACCGATACTGAGAAACCGCCGCCCGTCCCCCGCCACCAACCACCAGCGATCCCCGAGCAACCCGACCCGGAACCCCGCCATCTCGACCTCCTTCATGACGAGACGAATCGTCTCGTCTCGTCGCCAGCATAGCTCGGCGCGGCCCGTCCGGTGGGAACTGGGGGCCGCGCCCGGGAGCTGGCAGGTCTGACCCAGAAACACGAGGGCCTCGGTTCGAACACGGACCCCTCATCAACGACAACGCGATCGAACGCAAGCGGAACCGTCGGCGACGCACCTGATCACCGGCGGTTTCGTTTCGTCCCGATCGGGGCCGCTGCGACCCGGGCGAGCGCTTCGGCCAGTTCCGTGGCCGGATCGGCCGGCAGATCAGGTGAGCGCCACGCGATGTAGCCGTCGGGCCGGATCAACGACGCGCCGCCGGGACGCAGACCGAACGCCGCGCGGAACTCGTCCGAATCGACGAGGTGGCAGTCCAGCGGAATTCCCGGTGTCTCGGGGCGGCGGACCGACCACGTGTCGCTGTCGGTCAACAGCACCCAACCACGCCGCACCAGATCCACTGTAGACTTTCCCTCGCTCAGCCACAGGTGAGGCGCCCGGGTGCCCGGCTGGCCGGCCCACTGTTCCGGCCGCTGGGCGGGCGGCAGCCCGTCGTCGACACCGAGGACCGCGGCCGACCGGTACAAATGACCGAAGGCCATCGCGAAGTCGTCGATGATCGCCGTGCCCGTCGTCGCGTCGTTGCGGGCGAACAACTGGTCGTGGCACAGCCACGCGATCGGCCGGCGTTCCGCCTCGTACGTGTCCAGGAGCCGGGCGTCCGACTCGCCGGACAAGACGGCCGCCAGCTTCCACGCCAGGTTGTGCGCGTCCTCGATGCCGGTGTTCGCACTGTAGGCGCCCCGATTGGGCGGCAGGGTGTGCGCGGCGTCACCGGCCAGGAATACTCGCCCCCGTGTGTACCGTTCGGCGATCTCGGCGGCGATGTCCCACCGACCGGTGGTGATGATCTCGACGGGCCGGTCGGATCGGCCGATCGCACGCCGGACGAGGTCGTCCAGGGTGGCCAGGTCGCGGTCCTCGTCGTCGGACAGGATCAGCAGCCAGCGGCCGTCGCCGTAGGTGGTGAGGAACGCGTCGAGCCCGGGCTGCTCGATCACGAACTGGGCGAAGCCCTTGCTCAGGTACTCCTCCAACGGCGCGCGGAACAGCACGCTGCGCGCGGTGCTCAGCGGACCGCGACCGGTCCGCCGGATACCCAGCGCCGCCCGGACCGGACTGCGGTGCCCGTCAGCAGCGATCAGGTAGGCCGCCCGCACCCGACAGTCGACACCGTCGGCCCGCAGCGTGGCGGTGACACCGTCGTCATCCTGTTCGAACGACACGAGCTCGGTGGACATCCGCACGTCGGCGCCGAGTTGGGCGGCGTGCGTACGCAGCAGCGGCTCCAGCCGGTCCTGCGCGATCCCGGCGCCGGTGCACGGCGAGTACTCGACGGGCGGAGCGGCCGGCTGCACCGAGGGCGGTGTCCAGTGCTGTTCCTCGAACCACTCCCCGGCGAGGCTGGTCGCCCGCACCCGACGCACGGTCAGTCCGGCCGGCGCCGCCGGAATCGACGAGGCCAACCCGACGGCGCGGTAGAGCTCCATGGTGCGCGGCGTGTAGCCGACGGCCCGCGGGTGCGGCGAACTGCCGGCATGCCGTTCGACCACGACGGTCGGCACACCCCGCCAGGCCAGGAACACGGCGGCGGACAAACCGACCAGCCCACCACCCACGACGAGCACGGATGTCGACTCGGTACGCATAACCCTCCCTCGATACGCCGTATCTGTCGATACACTGTATCGATCGGTTCGGTATATTGTCACGCCACCCGAGGAAGGACGGAACGTTGACGGACGCTGGCGAGCCAACCTTGGTCTGGGAACGCCCGGAGCCACCCAACCGTCCCGCACCCAGCCCGCTCAGCAGAGACAGCATCGTGCGCGCCGCGATCGACCTGGCCGACGCCGACGGCCTACCAGCGGTCTCACTGCGCAAGGTCGCCGCAGCACTGAACGCGGGCCCGATGCGCCTCTACGGCTATCTCTCCACCAAGGAAGAACTACTCGACCTCATGGTCGACGCGGTGTACGGCGAAATCATGAACGACGACCCGGGAGGCGACGACTGGCGGGCCGCCCTGATCGCCATAGCCACAGCCACCCGAGCAGCGGCCAACCGCCACGAATGGTTCATCGACCTGGTAGGCGGCCGCCCCACCCTGGGCCCGAACGCCTTCGCCTACCTGGAGGCAGCATTGTCCACCCTGGACGGATCAGCGGGCTTCACCGACATGGACGCGGTGATGCAGGCAGTAGGCACCGTCCTGGCATACGTAATAGGCGCCATCCGCAACGAAATAACCGAACGCCGAGCCGAACGCACAACCGGCATGACAGAACAACAGTGGCAAAACGCGTCCGAAGGCTACGTGGCCCGGATGCTGACCACGGGCAAGTTCCCGACGCTGACAAGGGTAACCGTTGAAGCCACCCACCCGTGTCCAGAAACAACTTTCGCCGTGGGCCTCAACTACGTCCTGGACGGTATAGCCACCCACATACCCACCGATACCTCCCCGTCGTAGCCTCAATGTATCTGTCGTGTCGGCGTATCTGTCGTGTCGGCACGAGACTCATGTTCATGTTGACAGTTCGACGAGGGAGGATCGTGAGCGAACCAGCGGGCGAGAACGACGGCGACACACAGACCGAGGGTATGCCCGAGCAGGTGCAACCCGACAACGGCGGCTGGGGGTCGCAGGCCGTACCGGGTGCGGACGACGCCGAGGCCGAACCCGGCAACGGCGGCTGGGGTTCCCAGTAGAACCGACGGGAAAGTTCATGTCGTCCTGGGTCGAGCGCACCCCGAAGCCCGGCCCAGCCCGGCATCCCGCCTCGTGACGTATGAACCGAACCGCTTCCACGTCCTGGCCCGCGTCGCCTCAACCGAGATGACGTCGTACTTGCGAAGCTCGCATCGTCGCCGAGCTCACGGAAGTAGGGCCAATCGGCGGGATGGAACAGCGGTCCGCGGCTGGTGGCGCGGCCGTTCTTCTTGAGCCACGACTTGGCCAGCAGGCCCCACTCGGCGGGGGCGTAGATGTAAGTGATCATGTGTCCACCCTGCGGTCGTAGTGTCACCGAGGCGGATGCACTGGAAGCGCTGTGCGCGCTCAACCCGATACTCCGAAGATCGCCTCCGACCGTCATCTCTGCTGGTCAGAGGCCCGGAGCGGAAGCGGAGGGATTCGAACCCC
>DASZXM010000806.1:0-2675 GCA_035546415.1 Pseudonocardiaceae bacterium | reverse complement strand
CTACCCGATGATGATGGCCGTCTGGAAGATCGGGCCGGCGCTGGCGGCCGGGAACTGCGTGGTGCTCAAGCCCGGTGACACCACACCGGTGACGTCGGCGCTGATGGCCGGGATCGCCGGCGAGTTCTTCCCGCCCGGTGTGTTCAACGTGGTGTGCGGCGACCGGGACACCGGCCGGGCCGTCGTGTCGCACCAGGTGCCGGCGATGGTGTCGATCACCGGGTCGACCCGCGCCGGCTACGAGGTGGCCGCCGCGGCCGCCGCCGACCTGAAGCGGACCCACCTGGAACTGGGCGGGAAGGCGCCGGTCGTCGTCTTCGACGACGTCGACGTCGAGTCCGCCGCCGAAGCGATCGCGGTGGCCGGATACTTCAACGCCGGACAGGACTGCACGGCCGCCACCCGCGTGCTGGCCGGCCCGCACGTGGCCGACGACTTCGCCGAGGCACTGGCCGAACAGGCCCGCGCCACCCGCACCGGCGCCCCGGACGAGGACGTGCTGTACGGCCCGCTGAACAACCCGAACCAGGTCGAGCGGGTCGGCGGGATGCTGGGCAGGCTGCCCGACCACGCCCGGGTGCTGGCCGGCGGGTCGCGCGTCGACTCACCCGGGTACTTCTGGGAACCCACGGTCGTGGCCGGGCTGCGGCAGGACGACGAGGCCGTGCAGTCGGAGATCTTCGGGCCGGTGATCACCGTGCAGCGGTTCACCGACGAGGACGAAGCCGTGCGGTGGGCCAACGACGTGGAGTACGGCCTGGCGTCGTCGGTGTGGACGAGGGACCACGGGCGCGCCATGCGGATGAGCAGGCGGCTGGACTTCGGCTGCGTGTGGGTGAACACGCACATCCCGATCGTGGCCGAGATGCCGCACGGCGGCTTCAAGCACTCCGGGTACGGCAAGGACCTGTCGTTGTACGGCCTGGAGGACTACACGCGCGTCAAGCACGTGATGCACAACATCGACTACTGAGCCGTTTCCATAGTGCTGGGGTCAGGCGCTTTCCGGGCGGTTGACCCCAGCACTATGGGTGTTTCCGGGTTACTTTCGCGGGCAGCGTCGCGACCGGGGTGGTTACTGGTTGCGGCCGGCCATGACGCCGCCGTCGACGTCCCAGATCGCGCCGGTGACCCGGGTGTTCGAGGAGACGATCGCGGAGCTGGTGGCGGACGTGACGATCGTGATCGTCACGCACAACATGCAACAGGCGGCCCGGGTGCGCACCGGTGCGCGTTCTTGCTGGCGGAGCAGGGACAACCGGGCTACGTCGTGGAACACGGCCCCACGGACGCGATGTTCGACAGTCCGCAGGACCCGCGCACGGCCGACTACGTGCACGGCCGTTTCGGCTGAGACACGTCAGTCGCGGGCGGGCTGGTTGGCCAGCAGCGGCAGGAAGATGTCGTCGACGATGCGGGCCAGTTCCGCGTCCGTGGGCTTGCGGTGCCACAGCACCAGGTCGTGCCGCAGCAGCGCGGCCGGCACGGCCAGGATGTGCGCGGGAACGTCCCTGGCGACCATCTCGCCGCGGGCGACGGCGCGGTCGATCAGCGTGGTCAGCACGGCCGGCACGATGGCGAGCACGTCGTCGGGCAACTGGTCCAGTTCACTGGCCAGGCCGTTCACGATGGCCGGCTCCACGATGTCGAAGCGGCCGCGCAGGATTTCCAGCACGGCGATCACGTCCGTGCGCAACTGCCCGGTGTCGGGCACGTCCTCGGTGAGCGGCTTGATGTGTGCCCGCATGGCCGCGTGCACCAGGCAGGCCCGGTTCGGCCAGCGGCGGTAGAGCACCGGCCGGCTGGTGCCGGCGCGCTGGGCCACGGCGTCCATCGTGAACCCGGCGTAGCCCTTCTCCCGCACCTCCGCCCACGCGGCGTCGAGCAGCGCGGTCTCCAGTTCGGTGCCCCGTCGTCGCTGGTTCATCCCACTCCCTAGATACAGCGTGTATCTTACTGCAAGATACAGAGTGTTTCTTATCGGAGGTGGGGGATGGAACGGCTCGGCGCGCCGCTGATCCGGCTGGCGCTGGTACTCGTCCTGGGGGCGCTCGCGCCGTTCCTGGACACCACGATCGTCAACGTCGCCCTGCACACGCTGGCCGATCAGTTCCACGTCGGCGTCCCGGCTGTGCAGTGGGTCAGCACCGCCTACCTGCTGGCCCTGGCGATCACCGTTCCGATCACCGGATGGGCGAGCGATCGGTTCGGTGCCCGGAACGTCTGGCTGGTCGCGCTCGTCGTGTTCACCATGGGGTCCGTGCTGGCCGCGGTGTCCTGGAACCTGGGCAGCCTGATCGTCTTTCGCGTCGTGCAGGGCGTCGGCGCCGGACTGATCCAGCCGGTGATCCAGACGATGCTGGTGCGTGCCGCGGGCCCGGACCGGCTCGGCAGGCTGCTCACGATCGTCACCCTCGTCGGCGTGATCGCCCCGATCGGCGGCCCGCTGATCGGCGGCGTGATCACGGCGCACGCCAGTTGGCGGTGGATCTTCCTGGTCAACGTGCCGCTGTGCGTGGCAGCCCTGATCGGCGCGTGGCGCGTCGTGCCGCGCACCGAACCGACCCGCACCACACGGCTCGACGTCGTCGGCCTGGCGCTGATCAGCCCAGCACTGGTGGCCGTCCTCTACGGACTCACCCGGGCCTCCGCGGCCGGTTTCGGCCACGCCGACG
>DASZXM010000805.1:0-13316 GCA_035546415.1 Pseudonocardiaceae bacterium | reverse complement strand
TGCAGACGGCATGGGACCGGCTGCTGTCCCGACGTCCGGTCCTGCTGTTGCTCCTGGGCAGCGACCTGCACATGATGGAGCGCCTGACGGCCTACGACCGGCCGTTCTACGGTCGGGCCGACAATCTGAGCCTCCGGCCGTTGAACCCGGCCGAGACGGCCGAAGCGCTGGGCCTGCCGGCGGTGGACGCTGTCGACGCGCATCTGATCTCCGGCGGACTGCCAGGCGTCCTGCGCTCGTGGCCGCACGGAATGCCCGCGTTGGACTTCCTGGAACGGGAGTGCGCCGACCCGGCGGCACCGGTGTTCTCGGTCCCCGAGTCGGCGTTGCTGGCCGAGTTCCCAACGCCCGACCAGGCGCGGCGCGTGTTGGAGGCGATCGGCGGGGGTGACCGGACATACTCCGACATCGCCGCGACGGCGGGCAGTCGTCAGGGAGCGTTGCCGTCCGGATCGCTGTCGCCGCTGCTGCGGCGACTGATCGAGAAACACGTGCTGGACATGGACGAACCGTTGGCCACGCGGCCCGGCAAACCCGCGTTGTACCGGATCGCCGACAGCAATCTGCGGCTGTACCTGGCTGTGCTGCGCAGCGCCCGCGACGTGGCGGCCCGGGGTCGGCCGCGGGCGGCGTTCCAGTTGGTGGAGCGACGCTGGACCACCTGGCGCGGTCGAGCCATCGAACCGCTCGTACGGGAGGCCCTCGGGCTGGCGGCGGCGGCCGAGGCGTTGCCATGGGCGGGAGTGACCGCCGTTGGTGGTTGGTGGAATCGGAGCTTCGACCCGGAGATCGATCTTGTCGGTGCGGACCGTGCGCCCGTGGCCGGGTCCGTCTCGTTCGTGGGTTCGGTGAAGTGGCTGTCGTCCCCGTTCGACCGGCACGACATGACGGATCTCATCAGGTCGGCGCCGCAGGTCCCCGGGTTCGTGGACGACACCGGCATGGCGGTGGTGTCGCAGTCGGGCGTCGCCTCCGACGTCGACTCGGCAACGATCGACCTGCTGTGGACCCCGCAGGACGTCGTGGGGGCGTGGCGGTGACGTTCGGGTGCGACGGTCGCCGCACCGATATGGTGGGTGGGTACTCACCAACGGGCGTGTGGAGGTGCTGTGCGGAACACGCGGGACCGGATGTTGGACGCGGCCGCCGAGGTCATGCGGACGCGCGGGCTCGCGCGGGCCACCACGAAGGAGATCGCGAAGGCCGCCGGCTACTCGGACGCCGCGCTGTACAAGCATTTCCAGGACAAGACCGACATGTTCGTCGCCGTGCTCATGGAACGGGTGCCCAGCAGCCTCGGCGTGTTGTTGAGCGAGCTGCGGCCCGGCGAGGGGACCGTCGCCGAGACGCTGGAGCGCGTCGCCGCAGACGCCATCGAGTTCTACACGGAGAGCTTCCCGATCGCCGCGTCCGTCTTCTCCGAACCGCAGTTGTTGGCCGCGCACCGGGACGCGCTGCGGCAGCGTGACGCCGGGCCGCAGAAGGTGAACACCCTGTTGGCCGGCTATCTCGCCGCGGAACGCGACCTCGGCCGGATCAGCACCGACGCCGACCCGTACGCCGTGGCCGCGCTCCTGCTCGGCGCCTGCCTGCAACATGCCTTTCTCGTGCACTTCGACACCGACCTGGTCACCCCGGACCGGTTCGCGGCCACGCTCGTCCGGACTCTCGTCACCGGCCTGAGTTGACTCCTACAGTCGCATGCTCCCCGGAATGCCGAAGTAGTACAGCACGCCGATCAGGATCAGGTACGCCAGGATGACCAGCGTCCAGCCCATGTTGTAACGGATCACCTGGCCTTCGTTGCGCACGAACCGGGTCGTGGCCACGCCGACACTGGCGGTCTGCGGCGCGATCGGCTTGCCCACCTCGGCGCCCAGCGAGTTCAGCGACGGGAACAGCAACACCGGCGCATGGATCAGCTGCGCCACCGAATACTGGAAATGGCCGAACACCGCGTTGGACGACGTGTTGCTGCCCGACAGCGCGACCGCGATCCAGCCCAGGATCGGCGAGATCACCACGAACCAGGTGCCGAACTTGGCGAAACCGTTGGCCATCGAGTTCGCCAGCCCGGCGAAGTTGTAGACCGCCGCCAGGCCGAAGATCAGCGGACCGACCAGCAGCGCGCCCCACATCTGGCGCAGCGTGTTGCGGAACACCTCGCGCAGTTGCGCCATCGTGGGCCGCAGGTACGCGGCGATCAGCAGCCAGCTGACCAGGATCGCCGTGCCCGCGACGAACGGCGCGAACTTCCACGACGTCGTCGCCGCCTTGTGGTCCAGTGACGACAGGGCGCTGACGCCGGGGGAGAACGGAACCCAGCTGCCCAGTTTGGACCATGGTCCGGTCCAGGCGACCACCACGACGACCAGGATTACGAACGGCAGCAGGCCACGCAGCGGTGCCCGGACGCCCAGCCGCTGCACCGGTGGCGTCGTGATCAGCTCACCGCCGAAGCCGAGCGTTTCCTTGGGCCGCCAGACCTTCAGCAGCCCCAGCAGCGCCGCGAAGCACACCAGCGAGCCGATCACGTCGGGCAGGTACGGGCCGAGGAACTGGGACGTGGGCAGCTGGCCGAGGATGTACCCCAGCGAGCCGACGATCGCCAGCGGCCAGCCGGTGCGCAGCCCACGCCGCCCGCTGACCAGGTAGATCAGGATCCACGGCGGTGCCAGGGCGAGGATCGCGACGATCTTGCCGATCGACGCGGCCAGTGCGTCCACCGGCAGGTTGGTGACCGCGGCCAGGCCGATGATCGGCGCACCCAGCGCACCGAACGAAACGGGCGCGTTGTTCGCCAGCGCGGCGACGCGAATCGCGGCCAGGTCGGCGATGCCGAACGCGATCAGCAGCGGCGCCACGACGGCCCACGGGTAACCGAAGCCGACCAGACCTTCCAGCAGCGCGCCGAACGCCCACGCGATCAGGAGCGTCTGGACCCGGATGTCGGCCGTGGCCTGCGCGATCAGCCAGTTCTTGAACGCGTCGAACGCGCCCGTGACGACGAGCGTGTTGTAGATGATGACGCCCCAGAACACGATCCAGTCCACGGACCAGAAACCGGTTCCGGCGCCCAGCCCGTATGCCTTGAACGTCGCACCCCAGGGCGCCTGCCAGACAGTCGCGCCGAGCACGATCGTGACCACCGACCCGATGATCACGGCCTGCCACGCGGACATCCGGAAAACGGCGAGCAACAGCAACAGCACGATGACCGGGACGAGTGCCAGCAGCGTGCTGCCGAGAACGGTGTGCGCCGGATCGAGAACCTGGGAAAACGACACAGCCTGGGAAAACACCATGGCAGACATGCAGGGCCTCCCGCTTCGTCGCGTGCCTCGAAACGGGCTTACCTACTTGATCGTTGTTCTGTCAAGTGTTTCGGCTGGTGCGTAGTCGAGCGGGCACCAAGACGCGCTGAGGACCCGGCCCGCCTGGTGGAAAGGAACGAAGGGAATAAGCCGCCGGTGTTTTCCGCATCGCGGACAACGCACGGTCGCCGGGGCGTTTTCCGCATCGCGGACAGCGCCCGGCCGCTCCCGAGTTGGGGGATGGGGCGCGGCCGGCGTCAGTCCGCCCAGTTCATCGAGTGGCTCAGGCCCAGTTCGATACCGGCCGCCGTTTCCCGGAGTTTCGGGACCAGGGCGAGCATGTCGTCGACGGACCTGCGGCCGATGTGGGTCGACAGATTGATCGCGGCGCGGACCTTCCCGGTGCGGTCGTGGATCGGCACCGCCACCGCCACCAGACCCTCCTCCAGTTCCTGGTCGACCAGTGCGAAACCCTCGTCGCGCACCTTCTTCAACTCGCCGCGCAACACGTCCGGATCGGTGATCGTGCGCGGCAGTACCGGCGTGAGTTCGTATTTCCGCAGGTGGTCCTCGAGTTCCGCGGGCGGCAGATCAGCCAGCAGAACGCGGCCCATCGCCGAGGCGTGCGCGGGGCGGCGGGCGCCCACGTTCACCGAGATCGTCATCAACGCGGGGCCCGGAACACGTACGACGCACACGATGTCACCGCGGTCCAGGATCGAACCTTCGCTCGCCTCCGACGTCTCCGCGACGAGTTTCTCCAGGCGTGGCAGCGCGACATCCGGAAACGACAACGCCGACAGGTACGAGTAGCCCAGTTCCAGAACCTGCGGGGTCAGTTCGAAACGGTTGTTCTTGCCGTACACGTAACCCAGTTCGCTCAGGGTCAGCAGAAACCGCCGGACCGCGGCCCGGGTGAGTCCGGCGACCTGCGCGATCTCGGACACCGTCATCGACGGGCGGTCGGCGTTGAACACCCGAATGATGGCCAGACCGCGTTCCAGTGAACGGACGAAGTCCCGCGAACGCTCGGTGCCGCGGTCGTCCTGATCCTCGAACTCAGCATCGTCGGACGATGAGTCGGAAACCACGGGAATACCTCCAGGCGGACGGGGACGTGCCGGTTATCCGATCGGACGACGCGCCGTTGATGTAATGGTGGACCCAGTGAGACTAGGGCAGGCGCCGGTCGCTTGGAAGGTGACAAGCGGCGCAATTTCGTTTGCCCGCACGAACGTGCCGGGCACGAGTACATGTATCCGCACACCTTCGCGTACATAAGTACGTGCGAAGATCCCTGTCGGATTACGAATGGCCGCCTTCGACGCGGCATATGCGGAAACGTCGAATCGGGGAGCGTGAAGATCCCCGCGGCGGCCGGGAAGGTCGCCGCGCTCGACCCGCCGGTGCTCCGTGTCGGGGCCGGCGGCGAGAATGCCGTCACCGGCATCAGCGGCTGTCGCACGGCGCCCGGCAGGAGCACGGTGCCGCAGGTCAGGGCTGGAACAGGAGGGACGGGTCGGTGGCACATCCGTACATGCCGAGCTCGACGCCGGAGGCGACGAGCGCGATGCTGCGGGCGATCGGCGCCCGGGACGTCGACGAGCTGTTCGAACAGATCCCCGCCGACCACCGGTTGGCCCGGCCGATCGCCCTCCCGCCGGGGGTGCGGGCGGAGGCAACACTGCGCCGGCACCTGCGCGACCTGTTGTCCCGCAACGACACTTGCGCGGACAACCGAAACTTCCTGGGGGCCGGCTGCTGGCAGCACCACGTGCCGGCCGTGTGCGACGAGATCGCGTCCCGCGCCGAGTTCCTGACCCTGCCGTGGGGTACGCCGTCCGCCGACCGCGGCCGCAACCAGGCGTGGTATGAGTACGCGTCGCAGCTGGGCGAACTGGTCGGCATGGAGTTCGTCGGGCTGCCCGTCCACAGCTGGGGCGCGGCGGCCGGTCACGCGATTCGGATGGCCGCGCGGATGAACGGCAGGCGCCGGGTCGTCGTGCCCGGCACGCTGGACCCGGAACGCCTCGCGGTCATCCGGAACCTGTGCGGCACCGACATCGACGTGGTCCCGGTCGGCCAGTCGGCGGGCCGGATCGACCTGGCCGACCTGCGCGCCAAGCTGACCCTCGACGCGGCAGCCGTCTACCTGGAGACACCCAACTACTTCGGTGTCATCGAGACCGACGCCGCCGAGATCATCGACATCGCCCACCGACTGGGCGCCGAGGCCGTCGTCGGCGTCGACCCGATCTCGCTGGGCATCCTCGCACCGCCGCCGGAGTACGGCGCGGACATCGTCGTCGGCACCACCCAGCCGCTGGGCGTGCACATGAACGCCGGGGCCGGTGTCGGCGGCTTCATCGCGACCCGCGACGAGGAACGCTACGCCCGCGGGTACCCGACGCTCCAGGTCGGCCTGTGCCCGACGACGACACCGGGGGAGCGGGCGTTCGGGACGACGCTGTCCCACCAGACGTCGGACGGCTCCCGCGCGGACGGCGACGACCGGACCGGCAACCCCGGCTACCGGTGGGCCGTGGTCAACGCTGCCTACCTGGCGCTGATGGGCCCGCGGGGCTTCGCCGAGGTCGGCGAGACGATCCTGCGCAACAGCCACTATGCCGCCGCCCGGATCGGGTCGATACCGGGGTTGCGGGTGCGCTGGCCCGGGTTCTTCAAGGAGTTCGTCGTCGACTTCACCGACACCGGGAAGACGGTGACCGAGGTCAACGCGTTCCTCCGCCGGCAGGGCATCTTCGGCGGCAAGGACCTGTCGGCCGACTTCCCGCAGTTCGGCCAGGCGGCGCTGTACTGCGTCACGGAAGTGCACACGGCGGACGACATCGCGGCCCTGGTGGCCGCCCTGACCGAGGCGGTGACGGCATGAGGCGCCACCACGCCGCGGTGTGGGACGAGCCGCTGATCATGGAACAGGGCGCGCCCGGCAGGCGCGGCACGGTGCCGCCCGGGCCGATCGACGGCAGCGGTGTGGCCGATCTGCTGCCGATGGGCGTCGCCCGGCGGACGCCGCCGGAGCTGCCCGAGGTCGCCGAGCCGGACGTGCTGCGGCACTATCTGCGCCTGTCGCAGGAGACGATGGGCATGACCGGCACGCGCCCGAACGGGCGGGTGGTCGCGGAGATCGCGGAGATCCACCCGCACCAGGACGACGCCGGCATCCAGGGCCTGCTGGAGGTCGTGCACCGCGTCGACCTGACACTGCGCGAGCTGTCCGGAATGGACAGTTTCGTGTTCCAGGACAGTGACACGACGGCCGCGTACCTGCACGCGTCCGTCACCCGGGCGTACTTCCAGGCGCGCGGTGAACTCGACCGGCGCCGGGACGTGATCACCACGGCCCACTCCCACCCGCGCAACGCGGCCGCCGCGGCGGCCGCCGGGTTCACCGTCGTCACCCTGCCCGTCGAACACGACGGCTACCCGTCGGTGGACGCCCTGACGGCCGTGGTCGGCGACCGCACGGCCGCCCTGATGGTCGACAACCCGGACGACACGGGCATCTACAACCCGCACATCAAGGAGTGGATCGACATCGTGCACGAGGCCGGCGGCCTGTGCTGCTACGACCACGCCGACGCCAACGGTGTGCTGGGCCGCGTCCGGGTCGCCGAACTGGGCTTCGACGCGTGCACGTTCCTGCCGCACGAGACGGTCGGCGCGTACGGCTGCTCCGGGATGCTGGCCGAGTACCTGCCCGGGCCGTTGGTCGAGCGGACCCCGGACGGGTACGTGCGGCGGGAGAACCCCGGCGGTGTCGGCCGGGTACAGGAGTTCCTGGGCAGCCTGCCACAGGTCGTGCAGGCGTACTCGTGGCTGGTCGCGATGGGCGCCGACGGGCTCCGCGCGGCGGCGGACATCTCGGTGCTGACCACCCACTACCTCAAGGCGCGGCTGCTGGCGATCCCGGGCGTCACCACGGCGTCCGACCACGGGAGGACGCGGTTCAGCCTCGGCGAGTACACCGAGGAGACCGGCGTGACAGCGGTCGACGTGCGGAACCGGATGACCGACTTCGGCATCGACGCGTGCTGGCTGTCGCGCGAGCCGTGGACCGTCCCGCCGGGGTGGTCCGTGGCGGACGTCGACCACTGGATCGACGTCCTGGCGCACGTGCTGGACGAGGGCCGCCGCGACCCGTCGCTGGTGAGGACGGCGCCGCACGACCAGGTCGTCGCGCGGATCCGCGGCGACGGTCCGGACGACCCGGCCACCTGGGCGACGACGTGGCGCGCCCACCGGCGCAAGAACCGATGATCGTCGGCGGCCGTGCCCGGCACCGGCGCTGTTCGACCGGACCTGAATGTCGCCTATCGTGGTCGTGATGGGCGATCTGCCGGAATGGCTGCCGGCTTGGTGCGCGGACAACCTGGGCGCCGAGCCGGAGCGGCTGCTGTTCCACCTGCGCCAGACGTCCCACGTGTTCGGTCTGCGGCTGCCCGGCGACCGGTCGGTCGTGGTGAAGTCCCGCGCCGACGACGGCCGTGCCGCCGCGTGCGTCGCCGTGCAGGCCCGGCTGGCCGAACGCGGCCTGCCGTGCGCCCGGCCGGTCACCCCGGTGGTGGCTGTCGGATCGCTCGCCGTGCACGCGGAGGAGAACCGTGCGGGCGGCGACCTGCTGCGCGGCGACACACCCGACGTGGCGGCGTGCTACGCGGCGGTGTTCGCCCGGCTGATGGCCGAACTGGCGGACGTCGACGTGCCGCCGTCGCTGCCCAACCCGCACTGGGTGCGCTGGGAGCACCGGGACTCCGGCGTGTGGCCGGACATCGGCTTCCTGGACGCCAAGGACCAGAGCCCGGTGCCGGGCCACGTCGTCGAGACGGCCGACCGCGCCCGGAAACGCTTGCGCGCCACGGACCTGCCGTGCGTGCTGGGCCACGCGGACTTCGAGGCGCAGAACCTGCGGTGGCACGGCCGGGACGTGTGGGCGGTGCACGACTGGGACAGCCTGGCGTGGCAGCCGGAGGCGGCGTTGGTGGGCGCGGCGTGCGGCGCGTTCGCCAGCGCGGCGCACACGACACTGGTGCCGATCGAGAGCTCCGAGGCGTTCCTGCTGACGTACCAGGAGATCCGCGGGCGCGCGTTCACGCCGGAGGAACGGCAGGTCGGGTGGGCGGCCAGCCTGTGGCCGGCGGCGCACTACGCCCGGGTGGAAGCGGTGTACGGCGACACCCCGGTCTCCGGCCGGGCCCTCCGGACGCAGGCTGCCGAACGCCTCCGCAGGGCGAACGCCTGACCCGCGACCGCGCCACGCCCGCACCCGCCGGCGCAGGCTGCTGGTACCCGGAACCATCCGATCATCGCCGTAATGGCGGACGTGCGTTCGCTGTCGGTGCTCATACAATGACGGATCGCGTTGTTCACGCCGGCGTTGTGGGGGCGTCTGTGACGGAACGCATCGACCTGCTGGAATGCCAGTGGTTCGCCAAACGGACGGATGCGCCGGACGTTCTTCCGCTCCGATTGCTGGAAACGCTGCGTGAGGTGCTGCCCGAGGCGCTGCCCACCCGTTTCGGCAGCTCACCGCCGCTGCGGCACTCGCTGGCCGACGGCGACGGCCTCTTCCACGACGCGTGGTACGCCGGATCGGCGATGTTGTTCTGGCAGGCCACCGACCCGTGTCTGGGCGGTCAGGTGATCGGACTGGGCAGCGCACCGGTGGACCGGCGGACGGTGCCCCGGCATCCGGTCGGTTCGGTCAAACTGCTGTTCGACCTCGCCGCGCTGGACCAACCGCAGTGGCGTGACGAGGTCGTCGACCTGTTCGGCCGACTGGTGGACGTGACGCACGCGTTCTTCGCACACGCCCACGTGACCCGCAACTGGGGGTACAGCGGCCGCTCGCCGTGGTCGGACGGAGAGACCCAGACCCGCCCACGGCTCGTGGTCGGGGAGCGCTGGCGGGGTCTGCCCCCGTTCCCCCTCTGGCTGGCGTGGTGCGGACCCCTCTACGCACCCTTCGTCGAGGGACACGGGCTCAGCGGTTTCCGGCAGGCGCACGGCGGACTGCTGCGCCGCGATGGCGACCTGCCGACCGACGCGCACCCACCCGGCTGGCCCAACGGCCTGGCCATGCAGGTCACGGCGACCGCCGGAACCGAACCGGCCGTACTGATCCCGCAGGGCTTGTGACAATGCAGGGCCGGTGACAACGCAGTGCCTGTGACAACGCAGGGCCTGTGACGGTCAGGTCGGCTGTCCGGTCGGTCGCACCACGACGGTGTTCACGTCGACCCCGGCCGGCTGGCCGATCGCCCACACCACCGACGCGGCGACGTGCTCGGCCGTGAGCAGGGCGCCGTCGGGTGGTGAGCCCAGGCCGTCCCAGAACGGTGTCTCGACCCGGCCGGGCGCGATGAGCGTGACCCCGACGCCGTCCGCCGTCACCGCCCGGCGGGTGTTCTCCGCCAGGCCGGTCACCGCCCATTTCGTCGCGCCGTAGACGTTGCCGGGCGTGTTCACGAAGCCGGCGACGCTGCCGATCAGCACGATCCGACCGCGGGTCGCGCGCAGCGCGGGCACGGCCGCCCTGATCAGCAGCGCGGGGCCGAGCACGTTGGTCAGCACCATGTCCCGCCACCGGTCCGGGTCGCCGTCCACGACGCTGTCGTGACTGGTGAAACCGGCGTTGGCGACCGCCGTGTCCAACCGGCCGAACCGTGTCACGGTGGCGTCCACGGCCGTCGCCACGTCGGCGAAGTCGGACGCGTCGCCCGCGATGGTGAGCAGGTCGTCGGGGCGGTCGAGTTCCTTGGCGAACCGGGCCAGGCGGGTCTCGTCCCGGCCGGTGACGGTCACCCGGTGGCCCTGGTCGAGCAGGTGGCGGGCCACGGCCGCCCCGATGCCGCTGCCGCCACCGGTGATCAACGTTACTGGTGTCGTCATGGCGTCGACGTTACGAACTGGACCGCGCTCCAGGTCAAGAGCCGCCGGCAGCGAGGTGGCAGCGACACGGCAGCGCCGCCGCGTCTACTCGGACAAGGAGGCGGCTGACTTGTTGCGCATTCACTTCACCGGTGACGACCTGGCCCGGACGCGGATGGTCGCCGACCCGGACCCGCTGTGGGAGACGGTGCTCAGCCTGCACCAGATGCAGGACAGGGACCCGCCGCCGGTGTTCCGGCGCTGGCGGCACGACCTGCTCACCATGGCCCGTGAGTGCGGCATCGGCCGCGACCTGCACCTGCTGGCCGCCGTCGACCCGGTCGCCGCCTACTTCCCGGACTTCCTCACCCCGGCCGCGAGCCGGTCCGGCTTGGACACCGGCCTGGACGCCCTGCTGAGCACACCGAAATCCCGCCTGGCGGTGGAATTCGCCCGGCTGGCCGGTGGCCGGCCGCTGCCGTCGTGGATGCGTCCGTTCGCGGACGGCGAACCGGCGATGCTGCGCCGACTGGGCGGCGCGCTGCGCTCGTACCACCGGATCGCCGTCGCGCCGCACCACGAGCGGATCCGCCGCGACCTGGACACACACCGGCAGGCCACCGCACGCGCCCTGCTGGACTCCGGGCACGACGGCCTGCTGGCCGCTCTCGGGCCGGACATCCGGTGGCGCCCGCCGGTGCTGGAGGCGGCGTTCCCACAGGAACGCACGATCCGACTGGACGGCAGAGGGATCACGCTGGTGCCGTCGTACTTCTGCTGGCGCACGGTCACGACGCTGGCCGACCCGGAACTGCCGCCGGTGCTCGTCTACCCGGTCGAGCGTTCGCTGCCCTGGCTCGGTCCGGTGACCGAGGTGTCCGACGCGCTGGCCACGCTGCTCGGCCCGACCCGGGCGGCCGTGCTGTCGGTGCTGGCGGTTCCGCACACCACGATGTCACTGGCCGACCGGGTGGGCATCGCGCCCGGCACCGTCAGCCATCACACGGCAGTGCTGCGCGACGCGGGGCTGATCAGCACCGAACGTCGGGGCCGGACCGCCCGGCACACGCTCACCGCGCTCGGCGGCGCGCTGGTCGCGCGGGCAGGCGAGTCCGGCCACTGATGTCACCACCGTCGCCGCCGATAATCGGTGTCGGTAAACAATTTCCGGTGCGACGATGGGCGCCGTGAGTGGATCAGTCCCCACGGCGGCCGTCCCATGACCGATCGCGAGCAGGCGATCGTCGCCCACGACCTCACCAAGACGTTCCTGGTGCCGCGCCGCCTCACCGGTCGGTTCGCTGCGCTGCGCGCGTTGTTCGACCCGGTGCGGGAGCGGCGCACCGTCGTCGACCGACTGACGATGACCGTGCCGAAGGGTGAACTGGTCGTCCTGTTGGGACCCAACGGCGCGGGGAAGTCCACGTCCATCAAGATGCTGTGCGGCATCCTCACCCCGACATCCGGTGACATCCTGGTGAACGGCCGTGTGCCGCAGGCGGATCGGCGGGCCAACGCCCGGTCGATCGGCGCGGTGTTCGGGCAGAAGACACAGCTGTGGTGGGATCTGCCGGCACGCCAGTCGTTCGAACTGCTCAAGGACATCTACGAGATCCCGCAACCGTTGTACCGCAGGCAACTCGCCGAGTTCGACGCGCGGCTGGAGCTGTCCCGGTTCTGGGACACGCCGGTGCGTCACCTGTCGCTGGGCCAGCGGGTCCGCTGCGACGTGGCCGCGTCGATGCTGCACGACCCGCCGCTGGTGTTCCTGGACGAGCCGACCATCGGCATGGACGTCGTCGCGAAGGAGCAGGCGCGCGAGTTCCTGCGGTCGCAGGTCGACGAGCACGGCCGCACGGTGCTGCTCACCACGCACGACATGACCGAGGTGGACAAGCTCGGTGAACGCGTCCTGCTGATCGACGCCGGCCGGTTGATGTTCGACGGCAGCCTGGACGACCTCAAGCAGCGGTTCGGCGGCAGGCCCACGATCCGCGTCACGTTCGCCGAGCCGGTGCCCGGGCCGCTGCGCGTGCCGGCCGGTGAGGTGGCCAGGGAAGGCCGGGAGGTGTCGCTCGTGCCGATGCCGGGCGTGCCGGTGCCGGACGTGGTGCGCACGCTGATGGTGGAGTTCGCGGTCACCGCCATCAGCATCGAGGAAACCGACCTGGAGGACGTCATGCGGGCCGTCTACCGGGCGGGTTCGGCGGCATGACAGCGCTCGTGCGGGGCAAGCCGTGGCGGTTGCTGCGGATCGGCCCGCTCTCCGAGTTGGCCTACCGCGCCCGGCTGGTCGTCGCGCCGATGATGCTGGTGTTCGAGCTGTTCCTCTACAACCGGCTGTGGACGGCGGTGTTCACGCACACGGCGACGGCCGGCGGGATGAACCTGCGGCAGACCGTGACGTACTCGATGCTGGCCCTGCTGCTGGCGAAGGTGCGGTGGAACCTGCGGTCCTTCGGCACCCGGGACAGCCTGTCGTCCGCCGTGCACGACGGCAGCGTCGTCTACTGGTTCCTGCGGCCGATGTCGCCGTCCAGCTTCTACCTGTGGCGGCAGGCCGGGGACATGGTCTACGGCACCGGATGGGCTCTGCTGGGCTACGTCGTCCTGCTGGCCACCGGCGTGGTCGCGCCGCCGCCGTCGTGGCAGGCGACCGTGGTGTTCCTGGTCAGCGCGACCCTCGGGCAGCTGCTGTTCCTGTTTCTGGGCCAGATCGTCGACGTGTGCCTGTTCTGGTTGATGAGTTCGACGTTCCTGCTGCGCGCGTTCACGTTCGCGCAGGACCTGCTGGCCGGGGTGTTCATCCCGCTGGCGTTCCTGCCCGCCGTGCTGCGGTCGGCGACGCTGTGGCTGCCGTTCAGCTTCTGCGTGAACGTGCCGCTGTCGCTGTACGTCGGCACGATCCCGCTGCGGTCCGCGCCGTTCTACCTGGCGGGACAGGTGGCGTGGCTCGCGGTGCTGGCGGTGTGCGGCCGGGCGATGTGGACGCGCGCGGCCGACCGGGTGAACGTGCAGGGAGGCTGACATGGCCGGGTTCGGTCACACGATGCGCGTGGTCCGGCGGGCCACGGCGTTGAATCTGCGGGCCCGCGCGCAGTACCGCGCGGA
>DASZXM010000804.1:0-2141 GCA_035546415.1 Pseudonocardiaceae bacterium | reverse complement strand
GTTCACGGTGCTGCGGCTGTGCGTCGAGGTGTGCGAGCTGTGGCTGGGCGGCGTGTACCTGCTGGTGATCGCGGGCGGCGTGCGGCTGCGGCTGGGTTGGCTGCCGCGCACGATCGTCGCCACCGGACTGTCGTCGCTGCTCGTGCTGGCCGTCGTCAACCCGGAACGGCTGATCGCGGAACAGAACGTGGCCCGTTACGACGAGACCGGCCGGATCGACACCTGGTATCTGGCCCACCTGTCCGAGGACGCCATCCCCGGCATGGCCGGGCTGCCCGACGCCGTGCGTGACTGCACGCTGCGCGTGATGGCGTACGAGCTGGGCTCGGAGTCGGCCGGATGGCAGTCGTGGAACGCGAGCCGGTCGGCCGGGCACGCGGAGCTGGTGCGGGACATGGCCACAGCTGTGAAATGTTGAATCCGCCATAAGGACCAATTAATCCGAACGAGTGATAACGTCGGCCCGAGTAAGCGCTTCCCACGGGCAAGGAGAACGTCACATGTTGAGCCGCAGGGCATTCATCGGTGGTGCGGTCGCGGTCGCCGTCGGCGGACCCGTACTGGCGTCCGGGGTGCTCAGCAACAGGGCGTCAGCAGCGCAGACGCTGGCCATAGGTGCGCTGCCGATGACGATCGTCAATCACACTTATCGTTATTCCAACGCGCAGATCTGGTGTTATGTGGTCGGCACCGACCTGACGACCGGAAAGCAGGGGTACGCGACGGCGGACGGCACGCTGCACCCGGTTTCACTGTCCGACAATGGTGCCGACGGATTCGCCGACCTGTCCATTCCGCTGGCCGCCGACGGCGACACGTCGCTGGCGATCCCGGCGAACATGTCCGGCCGCGTGTACCTGTCCGTGCAGGACAAGCTGAAGTTCAAGGTGGTCACCGACGGCGCCGGCAACGCGGCGCTGCAGTACCCGGCCGGCTGGGTGACGTCCGACCCGAGCTTCGACGTCGTGCACGACTGGATCGAGTTCACCCACAACGGCAGCGGCATGTTCTGCAACACGACGATGGTCGACCAGTTCAGCGTGCCGCTGGCGATCACCCTGGCCGGCAGCAGCACCCAGACGACCGGCACGCTGGTCTCCGGTGGCCGGGACGCGATCTTCGCCGCGATCAGCGGCAACAACGACTTCGCCGGCCTGGTCGTGGCGAACGGCCAGCGGGTGATCGCGCCCGGACACGGGATCGACGCAGGCGTCTTCTCCGCCACCTACCTCGACTCGTACATCGACGCGGTGTGGCAGAAGTACACCGGCAGCACGCTGACGGTCACCACGAACACCGGTACGTACACCGGCCAGGTGTCCGGCGGGACGCTGCGGTTCAGCGGCGGGGTGGCGCCGATCGCGAAGCCGACGACGCAGAACGTGTTCTACTGCAACGGAGCACTGGCCGCGCCGAACGACGGCGTGACCGGCCCGGTGGCGGCCGTGCTGGGAGCGGGCTTCAACCGGTCGACGCTGCTGACCGACACCAGTCAGCCGGACACCGACGCGGGCACGTTCTACCAGGGTTCGCCGACGAACGTGTACGCGCAGGCCATGCACGCGAACTCGGCCGACGGCAAGGCGTACGGCTTCCCCTTCGACGACGTGGCCGGCTTCGCGTCCTACGTGCAGGACGGTGCGCCGACGTCGATCACGGTGACGCTCACGCCGTTCTGATCACGGCTTCGGGTGAGGCGGCCGCGGCGGGGTCACTCGTCCCCGCCGTGGCCTTTTACCTTGCCGTGGTCCTTTCCCGTGCCCTTGTTGCCCTTGTCGACCATCGGCGGCGGTCCGGCCGGCGCCTTCGGCAACAGCTGGTTCACGACCGTCGCGGAGTGGCCCGGCGTGGCCGGCTGTGCTGTCGACGGCCTCGCCGCCGTCGTCGTGGTGCCGGTCGGGGCGTGGGTGGTCGTCGACTGGACGACGCCGTGCGGATCGGAGACGTTGTGCGGTGCCGGGTGCGGCTGCGGTGTGTTCAGCGCCAGCACGACGCCCGCACACGCCACGGCCAGCGTCGTCGCCGCGACGGCCGCGATCCGGCGGCGCCCGGTACGGGTGGCCGGTGCCGGCTGCCAGTCCCCGAGTGCCAGCGGCGTGTCGTCGGTCGAGCGCAGGCGGTGGGCGCATTCCTCGGCGGAG
>DASZXM010000803.1:0-4248 GCA_035546415.1 Pseudonocardiaceae bacterium | reverse complement strand
CTGTCCAACGAGCCGACGCTGGAAACGCCGTACCTGTACGACTTCACCGGCGCCCCGTACAAGACGCAGGCCATCGTGCGCACCGTGATGAGCCAGCTGTACAACGCCACGCCCGCGGGCCTGGAGGGCAACGACGACCTGGGCGAGATGGCGTCCTGGTACGTGTGGTCGGCGATGGGCCTGTACCCGGAGATCCCGGGTCGCGCCGAGCTGACCGTGGGCAGCCCGCTGTTCACCCAGGTGAAGATCAGCACGCCGGACAAGCGCAAGTTCACGATCAACGCGCCCGCCGCGTCGGACACCAACGAGTACGTGACCGGCCTGAAGGTCAACGGCACCACCACGACGAAGCCGTGGCTGCCGGAGTCCTTCGCACAGCACGGCGGCACGCTCGACTTCACGATGTCGTCCACTCCGGACACCTCGTGGGGTTCGGCCGCGACCGACGCCCCGCCGTCGTTCCGGCAGGGTGAGCAGACCGCGCTGTCCTACGTCAACCCGGCCCGGCTGGTGATCGCCCAGGGCGGCACCGACACGGCCACGATCGGCGCGCAGGACCTGTCCGGCAACGGCCTGTCGGTGACGTGGAAGGCGACCCCGCCGGCCGGGATCACGATGAGTGCGACCAGCGGGAGCGCCACCATTCCGGCAGGTCAGAAGGCCGGCTCGACCGTGCAGGTGTCGGTGGCCTCGGACACGGCCGACGGCACGTACCACATCCCGGTCACCGTGAGCGGGCCCAACGGAGCGCTGGCACCGACGTCGCTGACCGTGCTGGTGGCCCAGCCGGGCAGCATCGAGGCGGCGTTCGACAACGTCGGCGTCTCACCGGACGACAACACGTCGGTCGCGAACTACGACGGTGACGGGTTCGCTTACTCGGCCGACCAGTTGGCCAAGATGGGTGTCACGCCGGGCAGCACGATCACCCAGGACGGCATCCCCGAGGTGTTCCCCAACTCCGCCGTCGGTGACCCCGACAACGTGGAGGCGCACGGTCAGACGATCAACACGCCGAACGCGACGTCGTCGGACACCAAACTGGCGTTCCTGGGCAGCGCCACCAACGGTGACACGCAGGGCACGCTGACCATCACCTACACCGATGGCAGCACGCAGTCGGCGACGCTGGGCTTCGGCGACTGGACGCTCGGCGCGGGTGCCGAGGGAGTGGCGTTCGGCAACCGGATCGCGGTGACCACGCCGTACCGCAACCAGACGTCCGGCGGCAACCAGACGATCAACACGTACTTGTTCACCACGCAGCCGATCACGCTGGCGGCGGGCAAGACCGTGCAGAGCGTCACCCTGCCGTCGACGACGACCGGTGGCGGCACGATCCACGTGTTCTCCATCGGCCTGGCGTGAACCAAGCGAAACAAGAAGTCAACTGAGACAAGGAGCAACTGAAACAACGAGTCAACTGTTGACGTGAGTCTCTTTCACGCCAACGGAAGCATCCGCCCGGCTCCTCCGGCTACGTCCGGTGGAGTCGGGCGGCCTGCTGTGACGGGCCGCTTTTCATCGGCCGTTTGTCGCCTGTTCGTTCGTGGGTATCGCCATCGGCGCGTTCGAGGTGAATTGTCAACAGTCGCCAAGGCACACCAGTGCAGCGTGGGAGTTCGCGACCTGGAAAGGCCATGAGATGCCCGAACTGACTCGTCGACGGTTACTGGGTGGCGCCGCCGGTGCTGCCGCTGCCGCCGCCGCGGCGACCCTGATGCCACCGAACGTCCAGCAGGCCCTCGCGCAGACCCCGCCGGCGAAGGGTTCGATGCGCGACATCGAGCACGTCGTCGTGCTGATGCAGGAGAACCGGTCGTTCGACCACTACTACGGCACGCTCGCCGGTGTGCGTGGCTTCGACGACGCGAAGCGCCAGAAGCTGCCCAACGGCCGTTCCGTGCTCTACCAGCCGGACACCGTGAACCCGGACGGCTACACACTGCCGTTCCACCTGGACACGAACACCACCAGCGCCCAGCACATCCCGTCCACGTCGCACGCGTGGCAGGTGCAGCACAACGCGCTCAACGGCGGCAAGATGGACAGCTGGCTGCCCGCGCACCGCGCGGCCGACGGCGCCAACGGCCCCTACGTGATGGGCTACCACGAGCGCTCGGACATCCCGTTCCAGTTCGCGCTCGCCGAGGCGTTCACCATCTGCGACAACTACTTCTGCTCGGTGCTCGGCCCGACGTGGCCCAACCGCATGTACTGGATGACCGGCACCGTCGACCCGGACGGCACCAACGGCGGCCCGTGCCTGGACAACAACGCGCCGTCCGGTGGCTACACGTGGACCACCTACGCCGAGCGTCTGGAGGCCGCGGGCGTCAGCTGGAAGGTCTACCAGCAGCAGGACAACTACGGCACGAACATGCTGGCCGAGTTCCACAACTTCCAGCAGGCCAAGCCGGGTGACCCGCTGTACGACAAGGGCATCGCGTACGGCCCGGAGGGCCAGTTCGAGTACGACGCCCGCAACGACAAGCTGCCCGCGGTCTCCTGGATCCTGCCGACCAGCTTCCAGTCCGAGCACCCGGACTACATGCCCGCGGACGGCGCCGCCTTCGTCGCCAGCAAGATCGACGCGGTCGCGGCCAACCCGGAGGTCTGGGCCAAGACCGTGTTCATCCTCAACTACGACGAGAACGACGGCCTGTTCGACCACGTGGTGCCGCCGATCCCGCCGGCCGGCACGCCGCACGAGTTCGCCACGAAGACGTCGCCCGGTGGCACGCCGGGCAACGGCCTGTGGGTCGGCGGCGGCTTCCGGGTGCCCTGCATCGTGATCTCGCCGTGGACGGCCGGTGGCTGGGTGTGCGGCGAGCGGTTCGACCACACGTCGGTGCTGCGGTTCCTGGAGCTGTTCACCGGCGTCCGGGAGACCAACATCAGCGACTGGCGCCGCTCGACGTTCGGTGACCTGACGTCGGCGTTCCGGTTCCACGACCGGAGAGCCGAGCCGCCGGTGCTGCCGGACACCGCCGGGCCGCTGACGTACGCGCAGTACACGTCCACGGCGCTGCCCAAGCCGACCCTGCCCGGTGCCGACCAGTCCCTGCCCATCCAGGAGTCGGGCCACCGCAAGCACGTCGGCTGACCGCGGGGCGCGCCCGGCGAATTGTCCGCCAGTGAACGGGGAGGGCCGGTTGTCCGGTCCTCCCCGTTTCTGTCCGCACTATTTATTGACCACGGAAGGAAATCACGCTTACGCTTGCGGCGCTCTGGTCAGCGACGATGCGATGGAGTGCCCATGCGTGTGTTACGCGGCAGACTGGTCGCCGGGCTCGCGGCAGCGAGTCTGGCCCTGGTGTCACTGACGTCCCTCCCCGCCTCGGCGGCCACCCCCACGGCGTCCCCCGGCTCCCCGATGCTCGCCCAACACCCGTACATGGGCTGGAGCAGTTGGAGCCTGGAGTCCACGAACAGTCCCGACGTCAGCCCGAACGGCGAGGCGTGGCTCACCGAGCAGCACGTGCTCGCCCAGGCCGACGTCATGGCCGCGAAGCTCCGGTCGCACGGCTACGAGTACGTCAACATCGACGCCGGCTGGCTGGGCGGCTTCGACGCCTACGGCCGCCCGATCCCGGACGCCACCAAGTTCCCCGACGGCATCCGCCACATCGCCGACCACGTGCACCGCGAGGGCCTGAAGCTGGGCATGTACCTGGCCGTCGGCCTGTACACCGACGCGTACGGCGACGGGAAGACGCCCGTCTACGGCGCGCCCGGCTGCCACACCAGCGACATCGTCTACCCGGACCTGCGGCTGACCAACGGCTGGAACATGTCGTACCAGATGGACTTCGCCAACCCGTGCGCGCAGCGCTACATCGACTCGATCGCCGACGAACTCGCCGGCTGGGGTGTCGACTTCCTGAAGCTGGACGGCGTCGGCCCCGGCTCCGGCCAGAACGGCGCCAACCACGACAACACGCCGGACGTGCGGGCGTGGTCGGCGGCGCTGCGGCAGACCGGCAGGCCGATCCAGTTCGTGCTGTCCTGGTCGCTGAGCCACACCGACGCCGCCGTATGGCGGCAGAACTCCAACGGCTGGCGCGTCGACACGGACGTCGAGTGCTACTGCGGAACGCTCGTGACCTGGGACAACTCGGTGAAGGAGCGGTGGGACGACGTCGTGCCATGGATTCCCGACGCCGGGCCGGGCCACTGGAACAACCTCGACTCGCTGGACGTCGGGAACGGTGCCATGGACGGCATCTCCGACGTCGAACGGCAGAG
>DASZXM010000802.1:0-3511 GCA_035546415.1 Pseudonocardiaceae bacterium | reverse complement strand
ACGTCCGGCCGCCGTGGCTGATCCGGAAGCCGTACGTCTCGCAGATGTGGTTCATCGGCGCGACCTCGACGTCGAACGGCCCGATGCGCATCCGCATGCCCGATTTCAGTGGCACGAAACGGAAGATGCCGGTCAGGTCGGGTCCGGCGTGGTGGGCGCTGGGCGCCAGCGCGCGGGTGAGCCTGCGCTGTGCCGCCGCCGGGGCGTAGACCGGCGGCCGATCCCGGTACGGGTCGGTGGGCCGCGTCGGGTGTCCGCGGCGGTAGGTGGCCAGCGAGCTGAAGTCACCGCAATGGTCGGCATGCAGGTGCGACAACAGCACCGCGCCCAATGCGAATGGGTCCGTCGCCGCCTGAAGATTTCCGAACGTGCCATTTCCGAGTTCGACGACGATACGGAAGTCGTCCGCCGACACCAGATAGCCTGACGTGGGCGAATCGGGTCCCGGCACGCTGCCCGAACAGCCGAGCACGGTGACCTCCACGTCGCGGAGTGTAACAGCGGCCCGTGCGATGACGCTCGAATCGAGCGCGAGTTCCTTGTCAGTCCTCGGTGCCGACTTTGCCCACGGGACAGTGCCGACGAGGACGATCTCGCCTGACCTGATTGTCCGATTGGCCGGGCCGTCGCACGACGTCGACGCGACAGTCCGCGGATTCCCGCCCGGGTGACACGCGTACCTCGTTGCGGTTACGTAGGCTCAGCCCTGTGATGCTGACAGTGCTCGGGTGTTCCGGCAGTATGTCCGGACCGGACTCGCCGGCCTCCGGCTACCTGCTGACCGCCGACGGGAACCGGCTGGTTCTCGACCTGGGCAACGGAACACTGGGTCCCCTGCAGCGTTTCGCCACGCCGTTTCAGATCGACGCGCTGGCCTTCTCGCACCTGCATGCCGACCACTGCGCCGATGTCCCGACCCTGGCCGTGCACCTTCGGTATCACCCCGATCCGCCCGACGACGCCACGCCGCGTCCGCTGCCGGTCCACGCCCCGTCCGGTGCCGCCGACCGGTTCGCCGCGCTGTACGCCGTGGACGACACGGAACTGGCCGAGACGGACCTGTCCGACGTGTTCGCGTTCCACCCGCTCCCCGCCGAACCGACGGACGTCGTCGGGTTCACCGTGACGGCCGCGCGGGTGGACCATCCCTGCGAGGCGTACGGCATCCGCGTCGAGCGGGACGGCCGTTCGCTGTGCTACACCGGCGACAGCGGCCCGTGCGAGGCGCTGGTCCGGTTGGCCGACGGCGTCGACACACTGCTGTCCGAGGCATCGTGGACCGACCGGTCGGACCGGGAGCAGCACCTGCACATGTCCGGCCGTCAGGCGGGGGAACTGGCCGCCAAGGCGGGCGTCGGACGGCTGGTGGTCACGCACGTGATGCCGTGGACCGACAAGACGGCGGTGCTGGCCGAGGCGCGCAGCGCCTTCCCCGGCGACATCGTGCTCGCCGAATCCGGTGCCGAGTACCAAATCTGAGCAATATTCACGTAGCGGTCGGTGTCCTGGCGGCGCGCGTCAGTGGTGGCTGTTCGATGGCCGCTGTGCGGTGGCGGTCTTCGGCGCCGCTGTTCAGTGCCGCTGTTCGGTGATCGCTGTTCAGTGGTTGCTGCCCTGCCAGACCGACTGCGCGCCCGTCGTGCCGATGCGAACCACCTCGACCGTGGTCACCACGGCCATGGCCACCACGAGTACCGACGCGAACACGGAGAGCCGCCGCCACGTCGTCGGCGGTCGTTGCGGCTCGTCGCCCTGCGGCGGGTTGAGGACGGCGTCGGCGTTGGCGCGTTCGTGCGCCACCCGGATCGCCGCCGCCCGCTCCCGGTCCGCCAGTCGTCCCGCCACCAGCAGGAACACGACAGCGACACCGAAACCAAGCGCGTAGGGGAGCAGTTCGCCGCCCAGTTGTTCGTGCCGCAGCAGGACGGCGTCGGGCTTGCCACCGAGGTGGTCGCGCAACTGCCGGCCGGTCACCTGCGCCAGTGGCACGGCGAGCACGGCCACGAACGTCAGCGCGAGCACGGGCCAGCCGAACCGACGGCGCAGCTTGCGGTGCACGGCCAGGCCCACCGAACACAGCGCGGCCAGCGGCAGCAGCACGGCAACAGCATCCACCAGCAGCGGATGTGCCGGCAGACCGTCGACTGTGAACAGTCCTTCCGCGAGCGGCATACCAGTTCCCGGGTCGATGAGATCGCCTCGGACGAGGCCGCTCTAGGCTAGCGGCGTGCTACGAGGCGATGGACGACGCGACGACCAGCTCCGTGACGTGCGGATCACCAGGGGTTTCCAGAAGTGGCCGGCCGGATCGGTGCTGGTCGAGTTCGGGAACACGCGGGTACTGGCCGCGGCCAGCGTCAACGAGGGCGTACCACGCTGGCGCACCGGCTCGGGCCTGGGATGGCTGACGGCCGAGTACGCGATGCTCCCGTCGGCCACCAACACCAGGTCCGATCGTGAGTCGGTGAAGGGCCGGGTCGGCGGGCGGACGCACGAGATCAGCCGCCTCATCGGCCGGTCGCTGCGCGCGTGCATCGACCTGGCGGCGCTGGGCGAGAACACGATCATGATCGACTGTGACGTCATCCAGGCCGACGGTGGCACGCGCACGGCGGCCATCACCGGCGCATACGTGGCCCTGGCCGACGCGATCACCTGGCTCGGCGCCGCGGGTAGGCTGGCCGACCCGAAGCCGCTGTCGTGCGCCATCTCGGCGGTCAGCGTCGGTGTGGTGGACGGACGCGTCCGCCTCGACCTGCCCTACGAGGAGGACTCGCGGGCGGAGGTCGACATGAACGTGGTCGCCACGGACACCGGCACCCTCGTGGAGATCCAGGGCACCGGCGAAGGAGCCACGTTCCCTCGGTCCACTTTGGACAAGATGTTGGACCTGGCACTGGCGGGTTGCGCGGAGCTGTCCCGCCTCCAGACGGCGGCACTGGCCTCGCCGTACCCGGGTGAGCTGCCCGCACCGACCAGGAGGGCCAAGTGACCAAGCTGCTGTTGGCCACCCGCAATGCCCACAAACTCGCCGAACTGAACCGCATCCTGGCGGTGGCGGACGTGTCCGGCATCACAGTGCTGGGTCTGGCCGACGTCCCGGACTTCCCCGAAGCTCCGGAGGTCGGGGCGACCTTCGAGGAGAACGCGGTCGCGAAGGCCAGGGACGCGGTCACGGCCACCGGCCTCCCGGCGGTGGCGGACGACTCCGGCATCGCGGTGGACGCGCTCAACGGCATGCCCGGCGTCCTCTCGGCCCGCTGGGGCGGCAAGGCCAAGGACGACGGCGTCAACCTGCGGCTACTGCTGGAACAGATGGGCGACGTCCCCGAGGAGCGACGCGGCGGCGCGTTCGTGTGCGCGGCCGCACTGGTGCTGCCCGACGGCACGGAAACCATCGTGTGCGGCGAGTGGCGCGGCCGCATCGCCCGCGAGCCACGGGGCACCAACGGCTTCGGCTACGACCCGATCTTCGTCCCGGACGGCCACGACGTCACATCGGCCGAACTGA
>DASZXM010000801.1:0-3499 GCA_035546415.1 Pseudonocardiaceae bacterium | reverse complement strand
GGTAGCGCAGCACCGTGTCCTTGGCCTGCGCGATGAAGATGTCGTGGTTGGCCGGGTCGGTGCCGAACCCGTCCCAGAACTCGTTCCACACCAGGATGCCGTAGCGGTCGCACGCCTGGAACAGCTCCTCGCGGTAGCTGGAGCCGATCCAGTTGCGGATCATGGTGAAGTTCTGGTCGCGGTGCATCGCCACCACGTTGTCCACGCGGTCGGCCGGCATGCGGCGCAGCAGCTCGTCGTAGCCCCAGCTGCCGCCGCGGCAGAACACCCGGACGCCGTTGACGATCACCATCAGCGGGGTCGGCGTGTTGTCCACGTCGATGACGTCGGTCCAGTTCGAGCCGTCGTCGGACACCTGGATGGTGAACGTCGCCGCGTACGCCTGCTCCCACGTCAGCACGAACCGGTCGAACGTGACTGTCGAGCCGAGGTCGACCTGGATCCACTGGTTGTCGTCGTAGCTGGACGACCAGCGGGTGTTCGGGTCGCCGTCGACCGCGTTGGGTGGCGTGTTGCTGGAGTTGTCGATCGACGACGCGGTGGCCGTCTTGTGCAGGGCCAGGTCGGTGTCCGGGGCGGCGCTGTTCACCACCGACAGCGTCCACAGCGAGATGCCCCAGCCGGTGGCCCGTCTGCCGCCCTGCACCCGCACGTACCGGGCCTGCTGGGCAGGGAAGTCCACGGTCTGCGGCGCGCGGTCGTCGGTCACGACGATCGGCAGCTGGTAGTCGTAGTCGACCTTGCGGATGCCGAACTTCAGCGTCCTGCGGTCGCTCGTCACACCGTCCACCGTCGCCGTGACCGTCAGGTCGTGCAGCGCCGGGTCGCCGTAACCGTTGGGCCACCACAGTTTCGGGTTCGTCAGGTGGACGGTCGGGAACTTCACGTCGGTGCTCTGCCCGGCCGGGACGGTCACGGTGGCGGACAGCTTCGTGGTGTCGAACGCGGCCCGCACGGTGACCGTCCGGGCGGTCTTGGCGGCGTTGCGCACCGGCACGGTGATGGTGACGTCGGCGGCGCTGGTGTCGGGCAGCTTCGGCAGGTCGGTGTCGATGCGCGCGTCACCGATGACGGCCGCGCCGGTGGCGCGCAGCCGCACGTGGTTCCAGATCCCGGCACCGCGGTCGCGCACGGCCGGCATCCAGTCCCAGCCCGCGGCCGACACGTACGTCGGCGACGACCGGAACATCGCGTTGCCGGCATCCACGAAGGACTGACCGGCCGGGCCCTTGTCGCCCGGGCTGCCCGGGAACGGCACCGGCGAGATCTTCACCGCGAGCGTCTGCTGGCCGGAACGGTGCAGCGCCGATGTGACGTCGAACGCGGCGCGGCCGAACGGATGGGCCAGCGTGCCGACGCCGGTGCCGTTGAGGAACACGTCGGCCTGGTTGTTGACGCCGTCGAACTCCAGCCACACGTACCGGCTGGTGTCCAGACCCTTGGGCAGTGTGAACGTCCGCCGGTACCACCAGGCGTGCCGGGACAGCGCCTCCGGGATCTCCAGGTTGTTCATGCCGTACACCGGGTCGGGCAGGTGGCCCTGCTCGACCAGCGACGCGAGCACGGTGCCGGGCACGGTCGCCGGCAGCCACGCGCTGGTGTCCACGTTCGCGCCGGACAGGACGGTGCCATCGGCGCTTCCGGCCCAGTCGTCCATCGTCAGCACCCAGCCGGACTCGACCGGCACGGTGCCGTCGTCGGCGACGGTGAGGGCGGGCGGGTTGCCGTGGTGCACCGGCCACGTCGTCCACGCCTTCGCGGCCGGCCGCGATCCCTTCGCGGTGCCGTAGACCTGGAAACCGTTGAGCCCCAACGGGTTGGTCGTCGACCGGCTGGATGCCGACAGCCGCACCCAGCGCGCCTTGACCGGCTGGGGCAGCTGGATCGTCGTGACGCCACCGGTGCCCGACGCCGTGTGGTAGACGGTGGTCCACGCGGTGCCGTCGGTGGAGACGTCGAGGCTGAAGTCGACCGCGTAGCTGGACTGGATCTCGAAACCGCTGGTGTTGCTGCGCGAGGCGGACGCGTCGAACGGCGGGTCGCCGGGCTTGGCCTCGAACGTCAGCACGACCGAGCTGACCTCGCACGCTGCCTGGAGGTCGACGGCGATCCACTGCGGGTCGCCCTGCCCGGCGCGCCAGCCCGTGCCCGGCACGCCGACCTCGGCGACGCCGTCGACGGCGAACTGCGCGGGCGTGGGCGCGTAGTCGGTGGACGACACGCTGACCGGACGGGCCAACGCGAGGTCGGTGGTGGTGCTTTTCGGTGCCGGCTGCTGGCTCGCGTGCGCGGCCGTGCCGGGCAGGGTGGCGGACAGGCCGAACGCGGCCAGCAGCGTGCCGCCGGTGGACAGAAAACGCCTGCGGGACACCCCGGAGGGGTTCTCCATGGCAACTCCGATCGTCACTGACAGGAGGGAGCATTTGATCGCGATGACAACGTTGCCATGAGGTTGCGATACGGCCGGATTCACTGTCAAGTGGACAAGCAAGACAGAAACCAGACCAAGTTGACATCGATGTCAGCGAGTGGTCATCGGACCGCGTTCGCGGGGTGGGTCGTCCTGCGCCAAGCGCGTGGGGAGCGCTCTCTCAGGCGGACTCGCGCACCACCAGCGTCGGCTCGACGATCATCGACGCGACGTCCATGTCCGGCTGGCCGACGCGGGCCAGGACCATGCGGGCCATCTCCGCGGCCATGTCCTCGACCGGCTGGCGGACGGTGGTCAGCGGCGGCCGGCAGTCGCGGGCGACCGTCGAGTCGTCGAAGCCGACCACGGCGACGTCCTCGGGCACCCGGCGGCCGTGCTCGCGGAGCACGGCGATCGCGCCCGCGGCCATCAGGTCGTTCGCGGCGAAGATGCCGTCCACGTCCGGTTTCTCCGCGAACAGCCGCTCCATCGCGCGTTCGCCGCCCTGCTGCGTGAAGTCGCCCGCGACGTTGGTGACGAACGGGTACCCGCGGCGGGCCATGGCGTCCTGGAACCCGGCCAGCCGTTCCTGTCCGGCGGGCACCTCGTGCGGGCCCGCGATGGTCGCGATGCGGGTACGGCCGCCGTCGACGAGGTGGTCGGCCGCCAGTTGCGCGCCGAGCCGGTGGTCCACGTCGACGTAGCTGACCGGCGTCGGCCGGCTCGGGCGGCTGAACAGCACGGTCGGCAGGTCGGCCTCGGTGAGCAGGGTGGGCAGCGTGGCGTCCGGGTAGATGGAGATCAGCAGCACGCCGTCGATGTGGTCCTGCCGCAGCCGGTTCACCAACCCGGCGCGCGCCTCGTCCGAGTCGACCAGCATCAGCACCGGGTGCACGCCACGTGGCCCGAGTTCGCCGAGCACGCCTGCCACGACACGGCCGAAGAACGGGTCGCTGAACACCGTGGCCGCGGCCTCGACGTGTTCGGACACGACCAGCGCGACCGCACCGGTGTGCCGGGTGACGAGTGAGCGGGCGGCGCGGTTGGGCACGTACCCGGTCGCGGTGATCGCCCGCCGCACGACGTCCC
>DASZXM010000800.1:0-15993 GCA_035546415.1 Pseudonocardiaceae bacterium | reverse complement strand
CTCCAAGCCGAACTCGCAGATCACCACGCGGCTGTCCGGCGACTGAGGCCGCCTGTGGGCTGCGCAGTACTACCCAGGTTTCGCGACGGACCGGCACGCGACTTCGGTGGGGCACGGGTTCGGTTGCCGGGTCGTCAGGCGCGGAGACCGTCGAGCATGGTTCGGAACATGGGGTCGACGTAGTCGGCGTTGCCGTGGATCTTGGCGAGCGCGACGAGCATGTCGAAGATCTGGTCGATGGTGAGGTCGGCGCGGACCTGCCCGGCTTCCTGCGCCGCGGTCAGGAGGGGCCGGGCGGCGGCGAGCGCGCGGGTGCGACTGCCGTGCACCACCGGGTTGTCCTGGTCGGTCAGTTCGAGTAGTTCGGCGACGATCAGGCGCTTGCCGGGCAGGAAGGTGAACAGCCTGCGCAGCCACGCGGTGAGCGCGGCGGCCGGATCGGCACCCGGGTCGGCGGCCGCGCACAGGGCGTCGACCTCGTCTGCGTAGAGCGCCTCAAGCAGTTCCCGCCGTCCGGGGAAGTTGCGGTAGAGGGTCGCCATGCCGACGTCGGCGCGGCGGGCGATCTCGGCCATCGAGACCTCGGCCGCGGGATCGGTGAAGGCGGCCCGGGCGGCGTCGAGGATCTTGTCCCGGTTGCGCGCGGCAGCCGCCCGCCTGGTGGGGAACGCGGGTTTGTCCTCGGGTTCGTCCGAGGGTTTTTCCGAGGTCACCAGCAGTCTCCCGTCCGTGGTCGCCAACTTGGTGGACAGCCTATCCGGTATCCGCTAGTCTAATGGCGGATAGGCTATCCGCCAACTCGTGGTGTCCACCGTCAACTCCCGGAAGGGTGCGCGATGCCGTTCCCCGAACGCCCTGCGGAGCAGATCGCCAAGCCGGGCGCCAGCCTGGCGCTCGTCGCCGTGCTCGCCTGCGTTGCCCAGTTCATGGTGGTGCTCGACTCGAGCATCGTGAACGTCGCGCTCCCCGCGATGAAGACCGGACTCGGCCTGTCGGTCAGCGCCCAGCAATGGGTCGTCGACGGCTACCTGACCACCTTCGGCGGTCTGCTGCTGCTCGCCTCGCGGGCCGGCGACCTGTTCGGCCGCCGTCGTGTCTTCCACATCGGACTGGTCGTGTTCACGGCCGCCAGTCTGCTCGGCGGTCTCGCCCAGAACGGCACCATGCTGCTGGTGGCGCGCGCGATCCAGGGTGCGGGAGCCGCCGCGCTCTCACCGTCGAGCCTCAGCCTGATCACCGCCAGCCACACCGATCCCCGCCTGCGCGCTCGCGCGCTCACCTGGTGGGGCGTCGCGGCGACGGGCGCCGGAGCCGTCGGTGTCGTGGTCGGCGGCATCCTCACCGCGTCACTCAGCTGGCGTTGGGTACTGCTGGTCAACGTCCCGATCGGTGTCGCCCTGCTCGCCGGCACGTTCGCCGCCCTGCGGGCCTCCGGTCCCGGGCAGGGCCGGACCCGGATCGACATCCCGGGCGCGGCCACGGTCACCGGCGCCGTCGCCGCGATCGTCTACGGCGTCTCGGCGGCCCCCGACCACGGTTGGGGATCCGGTCAGGTTCTCGCCGCGATCGTCATCGGGGTCGTCCTGCTCGGCGCGTTCGTGATCATCGAAGGCCGCGCCGACGCGCCACTGATCCCGTTGACGTTGTTCGCCGAACACGACCTGCGCACCGGCAACGTCCTCGCGCTGCTACTGGGCGGTGTGCTCACGGCGCCGTTGTTCTTCCTCTCGCTCTACCTCCAACAGGTACTCGATCAGACGGCGCTCCACACCGGACTGTCGCTGCTGCCGATGGCCGCGGTCATCAGCGCCGGGGTCCTGGCCTCCCAACGGCTGATCCCCGCGCTGGGTGCGAAACCCCTCGTGCTGGGCGGCTGCCTGCTCACGGCGGCCGGCCTGGTGTGGCTCGCCCAGCTACCGACCCACCCGGCCTACCTGATCCACGTCCTGGCTCCCACCGCGGTCGTCGCCGCGGGAACGAGCGCGACGATGATGCCGGTGATCGCCGCGTCCACCAACGGCGTCGACCCCCGCAACGCGGGTATCGCCTCCGGCCTGATGAACATGTGCCGCCAACTCGGCGGCGCCCTCGGCGTGGCCGCACTGGTCACGGTGGCGACGACGGTCACCAGCCACGACCCCGCCGGCGACCCGGCATCGACCGTCCACGGCTACCGCACGGCCCTGCTCGTCATCGCGGCGATCAGCCTCGCCGCCGCCGCGATCTCCCTCCGGCTCAAGGGAACCCGAACGGATCAGCGGCACACGGCCGCCCCCGACCAGGCGGAGCCGGCACAGGCGACGCGGTAGAGGGTGCCCGCGTCGCCACGTGGCCCCGGGGCAAAATGGGCGCTGTGGTGGAGATCAGCTTCCTGACCGAATCCGACCGTGCCTCGTGGGAGGTGCTGGTCCGTGGCAAGGACGCCTACTTCGCGGTCGAACGGGACGACGCGGACTACGAACGGACCTGGCGACGCCTGCTCGACGACGAGCGGATACGCGGAATCGCCGCTCGGCTGGACGGCACGATGGTCGGTTTCGCGCACTACCTGTTCCACGCCAGCGTCTGGTACGCCGGGCGGTGCTATCTGGCGGACCTGTTCGTGGACGCGGAAGTCCGGCGGCAGGGCGTCGCGACAGCGGTGATCGAGTGGGTGGCCCAGGATGCCAAGAAGAACGGCTTCCCTGGCCTCTACTGGAACACGCTGGAAGACGCACCCGCTCGCGCGCTGTACGACAAGGTTGGCACGTTCCACCAGGGCCTCATCCACTACGCGTACCGGCGTGCACGAACGGGAATCCCACTTCCAGCTGAGTGGAAAGAGCGGACCTGTCCCCGCCGGAGCTGACCGGATTCCTGGCCGACGGGCTCGCATCCTTCAAGATGCCCGAGACTTTGTCCGAACATCCCGGCAACACGGGCGGCAGGGTGATCAAGGGCGCGCTCCGGCGGCGCGATCGGGCTTGACCCTGACGCTGCGTCAGCCCTCATGCTGGCGGTCATGAGCATGCCGCTGACGACCAGTCAGCTCGCGGGGCCGGCGATCCACGTGCGGGGCCTGGAGAAATCGTTCGCGACGCTGCACGTGCTGCGGGGTGTGGACTTCGACGTGGCGCGAGGCAGCATCGTCGCCCTGCTCGGCTCCAACGGGGCCGGCAAGACCACGCTCGTGCGCATCCTGACCACCCTCCTCAGGGCGGACGCGGGCACCGCCACCGTCAACGGCTTCGACGTCGCGACACAGTCCGTGGAGGTGCGTGAATCCATCAGCCTCACCGGCCAGTTCGCCGCCGTCGACGAGATCCTCACCGGGCGGGAGAACCTGGTGCTGGTCGCCCGGCTGCGTCACCTCGCAGACCCGGGTGGGATCGCCGACGACCTGCTGCGGAGCTTCTCGCTCACCGAGGCCGGGGCGCGGCGGACGTCGATGTACTCGGGTGGCATGCGCCGCCGCCTGGACATCGCGATGAGCCTCATCGGGAACCCGCCGGTCATCTTCCTCGACGAGCCGACGGCCGGGCTGGACCCGGAGGCGCGCATCGAGGTGTGGCAGGCCGTCAAGCAGCTCGCCGAGGGCGGCACGACCGTGCTGCTCACCACGCAGTACCTGGAGGAGGCCGAACAGCTCGCCGACCGGATCGCGATCCTGCACGAGGGTCGGATCATCGTGGACGGCACGCTGGCCGAGCTGAAGCAGCTGCTGCCTCCCGCCCAGGTCGAGTACGTCGAGAAGCAGCCCTCGCTGGAAGACGTCTTCCTCGCGGTCGTCGGACGGCGGTGTCGTCGGGCAGAAGCGAGGAACGGACGGTGAACGCGCACTTCTTCGGTGACACCGTCGTCCTCACCGGACGGACCATGCGCCACGTGACGCGCAGCGTGGACACCGTCATCACGACCGCGATCACCCCGATCGCCATCATGGTGATGTTCGTGTACGTGCTCGGCGGCGCGATCAGAACCGGGTCGGTCTCGTACGTGGACTACATGCTGCCCGGCATCCTGTTGATCACGGTCGCCTCGGGCGTCGCCTACACCGCGCTGCGGCTCTTCACGGACATGCGGGGCGGCATCTTCGAACGGTTCCGGTCCATGCCGATCGCCCGGGCGTCGGTGCTGTGGTCACACGTGCTGACGTCGCTGGTCGCCAACCTGGTCTCGGTCATCGCCGTCATCGCCGTCGCCTTGCTGATGGGCTTCCGCACCGGCGCCGGCGTACTGGCGTGGCTCGCGGTCGCCGGCATCCTCGTCCTGTTCACGCTGGCACTGACGTGGATCGCGGTCATCCCCGGCCTGTCGGCGAAGTCGGTGGACGGCGCGAGCGCGTTCTCCTACCCGTTGATCTTCCTGCCGTTCATCAGTTCCGCGTTCGTGCCGACGGGCACGATGCCCGGTCCGGTGCGGGCCTTCGCCGAGCACCAGCCGGTGACCTCCATCGTCGACACCATCCGCGACCTGTTCGCCGGGCAACCGGTCGACGCCGACATCTGGATCGCGCTGGCCTGGTGCGTCGGCATCCTCGTCGTCGCCTACGTCGTAGCGGGCCTCGTCCACCGGCGCAGGATTTCCTGAGCCGGGGCAGGATCTTCGGCATGCTGACGATCGGTCAACTCGCGGCCTACGCCGGCGTCACGGTGCGGGCGGTGCGGCACTACCACCAGATCGGTCTGCTGCCCGAGCCGGAGCGGGACGCGTCGGGCTACCGGCGGTACGGCCCGCGGGCGGTCGTGACCCTGATCAAGATCCGCACCCTCGCCAGTGCCGGTGTGCCGCTGTCCCGGATCAGTCGGATGCTCGACGCCGACGCCACGGCGTTCGCCGAGGCCGTCGAGAAGGTCGACGCCCACCTGCGGGAGGAGATCGAACGGCTGGAGACCAGCCGCAAGCAGATCGCGCAACTCGTCTCCGGCGACAGCCTGGCGCTGCCCCCGGAGGTGACGGCGTATCTGGACCGGCTGCGCGAGATCGGCGTCGCGGAGCCGGTGGTGGAGGCCGAGCGGGACGGGTGGATCCTGCTCGTGGCCCGCTGGCCCGATTCCGTTCCCGACATCATGCGGAGCAAGTTCGCACAGCTGGAGAACCCGCGGATCGTCCGCATCTACCGGCTCGCGTCACTGGCGGTGGAAACCGACGCCGACGACGAGGCGCTTCTGCGGGAGGCCGCCGACATCCTGGCCGACCTCGCCGAACAGGCACACGCCGCCGGCGAGGCGGACCTCGGCGAACTGGGACAGGACGACCTCCCGTTCGACCTCCTGGACGCCCTCGCGATCGAGTCCGACCCCAGGGTGGCGCGACTACTGGACCTGCTGCACGAACGCGGCTGGGCCCGCTGGACCCGAGCGGACCGCCTGCCGCAACCGCCCGGCTGACCGTCGGGCGGTTGCGGGACAGCAGTCGCACCGGGGTCATCGGGCGGCTGCGCGCCGGCGGTGGTTGCGGGCCTTCTCCCGGTTGCCGCAGACCGCCATCGAGCACCACCGCCGGCGATGTGACTTGGTCCGGTCGTAGAACCACAGGGTGCACGCCGGGGACTCGCACTTGCGGACGAGGCCGTGGTCGCCGGTCGCCAGCAGGTGGGCGATGGCGGCGATCGGGGGCACGAGCAGTTGGCGTGGCGTGCTCCACGCGCGTCGCTCGGTCCACTCGGTTCGGCCGGTTCGGCTGTCGTGGCGGAGCGCCCCGTAGCGGTGGTCCGTCGCGAGGATCTCGTTGCACCTGTCGACGGCCGGGTGCGGCAGCGTGCGGTCCGGTGCGGTGGCCCAGGTGGTGACGACCGGGCGCAGCCACTCACGCAGCTGCCGCGCCTCGGCGGCGACGGAGTCCAGCGCGCCCGCGTCGAACCGCCGGTGGATCTCGTCGGTGTCGGTGTCGTCGATCAGGTCGGCCTGTCGCAGCCAGGTGAGATACGACGAGCCGTCGCAGATCAGCTCCAGCCGCTGCTTCGCGGGTGCCGCGGTGCTGTTGAGGAACGTCAGCCCCGGGTCGCCGCCCAGCGCGATCAGCTCAGTGCTGTCCACCGCCGCTCCCCGTCGCCGCCGGTAGTCCCAGGTGGTCGCGCAGCGTGGTGCCGGTGTAGTCGGTGCGGAACCGGCCACGCCGTTGCAGCAGCGGCACGACGTGGTCGGCGAACGTGGCCAGTTCATAGGGCAGTGTCGAACCCATGATCGTGAAGCCGTCACTGGCGCCTGCGTCCTGCCAGGCCACGATCCGGTCGGCGAGCTGTTCGGGGGTGCCGACGAAGTGGAGTTGTCCGGCGCCGCCGCTGATCTGTCGCGCGATCTCGCGCAGCGACGCGCCCGGGTGTGCCCGCGCGGCCGCGTAGAGCTGTTGGGCGCGGCTGGACGGCGCCGGCTCGGCGGTCAGCAGGTCGACGGGCAGCGGCGCGTCGGGGTCGAAGTCGTCCGGGTCGAATCCGGCCGTGTAGAGCGCGTTCTGCCAGCGGAACTCCGGGCTGACCAACTCCTCCAGTCGGTCGGCGCGGGCCCTGGCCTCGGCTTCGGTGCCACCGAGGGTGATCATCAGGGCGGGCAGCACGCGGACGTGGCCGGGGTCCCGGCCGGCAGCGGCGGCCTGGGCGTGCAGCTCGGTGCGGAACGCGACAGCGGCTTCCAGCGACGGCGGCCCGGAGAACACCATCTCGGCGTAGCGCGCGGCCAGGGCGATACCCGCCGTGGACTGTCCGGCCTGCACCAGCACCGGGTGTCCCTGCGGGGAGCGGGGGAAGGGCAGCACACCCTCGACGTCGTAGTACTCGCCGTGGAACCGGGGTGCGCGCAGCTTGCCACGGTCGGCCCAGATGCCGTGTTCGCGGTCGCCGACGACCGCGTCGTCGGCCCAGCTGTCCCAGGCGTGGAGTGCGACGTCGACGAACTCGCCCGCGCGGGCGTAGCGGTCGGCGTGTCCGAGATGGGCGGGTTCGCCGAAGTTCGCGGCGGCCAGCGGGGTGACCGTGGTGACGATGTTCCAGCCGGCACGGCCGCCGGACAGGTGGTCCAGGGTGGCGAACCGGCGGGCCAGATCCCACGGTTTGCTGTAGGTCGTCGACCCGGTGCCGACCAGTCCGACGTGGCTGGTGACCCCGGCCAGGGCGGAGAGCACGGCGATCGGGTCGAACTGCGTCTGGGGCAGATGTGTGACGCGGTACTCGGCGATGGCGATGTTGTCGGCCAGGAACACCGAGTCCATCCGGCCGCGTTCGGCGATCCGCGCGATGTCGGCGTAGTAGGGCAGCGAGAGCACGCCCCGCACGTCGTCGTCGACCACCCGCCATGCCGACTCGTGGTAGCCGTTGGGCCAGATGAAGGCGTTGAAGTGCAGCGACGGTGCCGCTGAGTTCATGTTCCGGCCTCCTCGGGACAGCTAACTGCTGAAGCACGTTAATGACGGTTATGACGAACTGCTACGAAATGTGTAACCGGTCACAGTCGTCATCGCCGCAGCTCGGTGGGCACAGTTCTTACGGCTCGTTAATCTTTTGGCCGGGAGGGTAGACGGATCGGAATCCGTTTCGTAGCTTGGCCGCGATCACACGGTGACTTATCAGCGGTACCAGCGCGTCCGCGGTACCGGCACGAAGGAGAAACGCGCGACGTGGCTTCGCATCGTTTGCAGCGCATCCTGGGCGGATCTTTCGCGGTGGCAGCGGTGGTCACCGCTGTCGGCCTCAGCAGCGGTTCCGCGACAGCGGCACCGGCCTCACCGCCCACCACGACCGACCCGGTCGCCGAGTTCAACAAGCTCAGCGACCAGGCCAACGCGCTGAACGAGCAGATCGACAAGGCGAACGTCGACATCGCGGCCAAGCAGGCGCTCGCGCGGCGCGCCAGCCGTGACGTCGCGGCCGCGCAACGGGCCGAGAAGTCCGCGCAGGCACAGGAGAACAACTACCTGGCGCAGGTCGACAAGTTCACCGGCGCCTCCTTCGAAGGGGCCCGGCTCAACCAGCTGTCCGCGTTGCTCACCGGCAGTTCGGTCAAGGACTACCTGAACCGGGCCAGTGACCTGCAAGCTCTCGCCGCGGACAACGTCGACGCGATGAACAAGCTCAGCGGTGCGGTCGACGCCGCCCGGCAGGCCGAGCAGCGGGCCCGCGGCGACCTGCGGACCGCGCAGCAGGCCACGGCCGCCGCGACGGCCCTGAAGACCAAGCTCGTCCAGCAGTCCCAGCAACTACAGAAACAGATCAACGCGTTGACCGCCGCGCGGAACCGGCTGTCCGCCAGCCAGCAGGCCGCACTGTCGTCCACGGGCGTGCAGGGCGTCTTCGTCGCGCCGCCGGGTGTGCGGGGCAGGGCGATGACCATCGCCCTCGCCCAGCGGGGCAAGCCCTACCAGTGGGCCGCCGCCGGCCCGAACGACTTCGACTGTTCCGGTCTGATCGTCTACGCGTACGCGCAGGCCGGCATGTCCGGGCTGCCGCACTCGTCGGCCGAACAGTCCACCCTGGGCGTCGCGGTCGCACGCGCCGACCTGCAGCCCGGCGACCTGGTCTTCTTCGACAACCCGGTCGGTCACGTGGGCATCTACCTCGGCAACGGCCTGATGGTGGACGCTCCGCACTCCGGTGCCGTGGTACGGGTCGAACCGCTATTCTCGGGCTATCACAACGCCCGCCGCCTCGGGGCCTGACCTCAGCGGACCGGCCCGCCGCCGCCGATGCGGCCCGGCGCCGGGAGGTGCGAGGTGGACAGACAGGTCGTGCACGACGAGTTGGAGCAGGCGCGGGACACGTTCCACCGGCTGCTGGACACGGCGACCGCCGCGGATCTGCACCGGCCGTCCGACGGAACCCGGTGGACCAACGAGGAACTGCTGTTCCACATGCTGTTCGGGTACCTGATCGTGCGCGTCCTGCTCGTGTTGGTCCGCGCGTTCAGCAGGCTGCCCGACGGAGTCAGCCGGGGCTACGCCCGCCTGCTGAACGCGGCGACGGTGCCGTTCGACGCGGTGAACTACGTCGGCGGCTGGGGCGGCGGCCGGTTCGTCGGGCGGCGGATGGGCACCTGGTTCGATCACGTGATCGCCACCCTGCACCGACGGCTGGACGCCGAGACCGACGCGAACCTGTTGCGCGGCATGCACTATCCGACCCGATGGGACCCGTTCTTCCGCGACTACATGACGCTGGCCGACCTCTACCGCTACCCGACACAGCATTTCGAGTTCCACCGCCGGCAGCTCACGCTCGACCCCGATGCCCCCGCGTAGACCGGCCGTCGCCGCGGGACCGCCGCGGCGGGCCGCCCAGCTCGGCGTCGACAGGCGCTGCGCGGCGTTCCCGACCCGATCACCAGCGCGGCGAACAGCGGGCCGCCCGGGTACTCCGCGACCCGCGTGCGCGCGACGGCGGGCTCATCGGTCGACCGCGGGGACGCCGAGTTCGTCGAGCAGTCCGCGAACCCGGCGTCTCGTCGGTCCAGGGCTTCGGGAACTCGGCGGTGATGTCGATGCCCCGCTCGGCCATCGCCGCGACGGCCGAGGGATTGACCTCGTGACCGGGTTCGGACCCGCCCGACCACGCCACGGCGCGATCACCGGCCAGGTGCTGGAAGAACCCCAGTGCCATCTGGCTACGGCCGGCGTTGTGCACGCACAGGAACAGCACGGCCGGCTTGCCGTCGTGGCCGGAGTGCGGGAACCGTTCGACGCCCGGGTCAGCTTCCGTCATCGGGCGCTCCCGGTAGGTGGACGGCGGGTGCCAACCGGCCGATCCGGTCGGCGATGTCGCGGAACGCTACGTCGAACGCGGCGTCGATGTCGACGGGCGCCGGTCGGGGACCGACCAGTGCAGCCGCTCGCCGGTGAGGTGTTCGTGCGCCGTGTCGCACACGGCGACGACCAGGTCGCCGACACGGACGACGTCGTCGACGTGGGCGGTGCGGGCGCGGGCCAGGGACAGGCCGCCCGCGCGCGCGACCGCCGCAGCCCGCGGATGCACGCGGGCGGCCGGTTCGATGCCCGCCGATGTCGAGGGCACCGTGCTGTGTCGGGCCCACAGCGCGGCGGCCAGCGGGGACCGCGCGGAGTTGTGGGTGCAGACGAACACGACCCGGAGCGCCGTTCGGTGCGCCATGGGCGTCAGACCGGGCAACGCCTCCGGGCGCAGCCGCAGGTAGGTGCGCCGGTGGTCGCCCGCGGACCGGGATCGCCGGATCACCCCGGCCTGCTCCAGCAGCTTGAGGTGGTGTGCCACCAGGTTGCCGGGCAGGTCGAGGGCGTGCCCGACAGCTCCGAAGACCACTCGGCATTCATTGAGTCAACGGTGAGTGAGCTGATGTCTCCGTGTCAACCGGCCCCGACGACACGGACAGCAGCGGCCGCGCCGACCGAAAACGCTGACACCACAGTAAACGTGGCTCGCCAGCCGTCGTTCTTGCGCACGGCCGTGAGCGTCACCACCGAGGCCACGGGCGGATGCTCCGGCTTGCCGCTGTCGGCGACGAGCAGTGCCATGCCCGGGGTGAGACAGCGGACGATAGTCCGCGCCGCGGTATGGCAATGTGCCATAAGCACCCCGAGTCGAGCACGCCTGCCGGGTGCGGCGACAGGCTGATGCCGGCCGGTCGCCGCGCCCGGGCGGTCAGCGCTCCAGCGCAGGCTGGGTGGGCAGGCCGTCGCTGGCCGATGCCTCGTCGTCGGCGTCGTCGTCCGGTACCGGCTTGGTCGGGTTGTTGCCGGCCATCCCGCGCCGCACCGACTCGAAGATGGACATGCCCTGGCTGACCAGGCCCGCGGCGACCTCGCTCAGCCCGTCCGAGCCGTTGAGGATGTTCACGTTCGCACCGGCCAGACCGCGGGACGCCTCCCGGACGATCTGCGGCAGCTGCGCGATCAGCGCCTGGTCCAGTGCGACCCGGTTGTTCGACGCGGCCGCCGCGGCCTGGATGCGCATCCGCTGCGCCTCCGCCTCGGCCAGGATGCGTACCTTCTCCGCCTCCGCCTCGGCCGGCCGGACCACCTCGGACACCAGCTGCTGCTGGCGCAGTTCGGCGTTGCGCTCGGCCAGTTCGGTCTGCGCGGCGATGACCTGGCGCTGTGCCTGAGCCTGTGCCAGCGGGCCCGCCTGGGCGGCCTCGGCCTGTGCCTTGTCCACCTCGGCCTTGTACTGCGCCTGCACCACGGCCGTCTGCCGGGCGTACTCGGCCTGCTGCCGTTGGGATTCCTGCTCGGCCTGCGCGGCCAACTGGTTGGCCTGTGCCTGGGCGATCTGCGCCTTCTGCTGGATCGCCGCGTTGTGCGGCGCGGCCATCGCGGCGATGTAGCCCAGCTTCATGTCGTCGATGGACTGGATCTGCAGCGAGTCCACCGACAGGCCGATCTTTGCCATCTCCTCCTTGGAGCCGTCCAGCACCTCGGTGGCCAGCTTCTGCCGCTCCGTGACGATTTCCTCCACCGTCATCGAGCCGACGATGGACCGCAGGTGGCCGGCGAAGATCCGGCCGGTCAGCACGGACATCTGGTCCTGGTCGGACAGGAACCGCTGGCCCGCGTTGACGATGCTCTCGTCGTCGTTGCCCACCTTGAACGCGATCACCGCGCGCACGTTCAGTGCGATGCCCTGCCGGGTCACGCACGCCTCGGCGACCTCCGCCTCGCACATGGCCAACGTCAGATACCGCACTTTCCGGAAGAACGGCATGACGAACTTGCCGTGCCCGGTGACGACCTTGAACGGGGTCCCACCCTGGCCACCCCTTCCACCGGAGATCAACATCGCCTGGTCGGGTGCTGGGACGTGGTAGCCAAACATCGTTTCTCCTACTCCGAAAACCCGGATACCCCCGTGGGTGGACCGGTCCACCTGACCACGTTGACCGCGCGGGCCCCACGTGCTTCGACGACCAGCACCGTGGTCCCCTTCGGCAGCGGCTCGTCCGACCAGGCCAGATAGGTTTCCGAACCGCCCCGGATCTTGATCACGACTTCGCCCGGACCCGCGGAGCCGCGGGTGGCGACGCAGAGAGTGCCGACCTGGCCGACAGCCTCGGGATCACCTCCCATGGGCCAGTCACCTCTCCTCCACGAACCACCGTGCCCAAACTACTGCTGTCGCACCTCGTCACGCTGGCCATTCGATGATCCGATCGGTGGGTGTCGGGTCTATGCGCGCGCCGGCGGAATCGTGCGCGGTCACGTGTTCGGGGGCAGGTCGGTGCCCGCCCCGCGGCGGCGCACGGCGACCAGGTCGTGTCGGCGTTCCGGGAGTGTGGGCTCGTCCAGCCCCTCGATGGTGAAGCCGGCGTCGGCGATCATCCGGCGGTCGTCGTCCCCCGACTGTCCCTCGCTGGTCAGGTAGTCACCGAGGAAGATCGAGTTCACCACGTGCAGTGCGAGGGATTGCAGGCCTCGCAGGTGGATCTCCCGGCCACCGGCCAGTCGCACCTCGACATCGGGGAAGAAGAACCGGAACAGCGCCAGAATCCGTAGACACCGCACCGGTGTCAGGTCCCACCGGCCGCCCAACGGTGTTCCCTCGAAGGGGATCAGGAAGTTGACCGGCACCGAGTCGGGGTCCAGTTCGCGGAGGCGCCCGGCGAGATCGACGATGTCATCATCGGATTCCCCCATGCCGAAGATCGCCCCGGAACAGGGGGACAGGCCTTCGTCGGTGGCCCTGCGCACCGTGTCCACCCGGTCGGCAAACGTATGCGTGGTGCAGATCCGGCCGTAGTTGCCCTCGCTGGTGTTGAGGTTGTGGCTGTAGGCGAAGGCGCCGGCCGCTCGCAGCGTGGCCGCCTGTCCCTCGCCGAGCAGCCCCAGACAGGCGCAGATCTCGACCGCGGGCTGCCGCGCCTTGATGGCCTGGATGGTCGCCACGACCCGCGCGACATCCCGGTCGCCCGGACCGCGTCCGCTGGCCACCAGACACACCCGTTTGCCGCCCGCGCGCACCGCGCGGTCCGCGGTCTCGGCCGCCTCGTCGGGACTGATCCACGAATACTTCAGGATCTCCGACCGCGAACCGAGTCGCTGCGAACAGTAGGAGCAGTCCTCCGGGCACAGTCCACTCTTCAGGTTGATGATGGTGTTCAGCTTCACCCGGCGCCCGAAGAAATGCCGCCGCACCTGGCCCGCCGCCGCGACCACGTCCAGCACGTCGTGCTCGCCGGACAGCACCGCAAGGGCGTCCGCGCGGCTCGGTACTTCCCGCCGGAGAGCTTGGTCGACCAACGATTTCATGATCATCGGGCCAACGTAACCCGTGTGCGGCACAGCGGCCATGGACGCACCGGACAAGAGTTCGGCGACATCGTTGTGCCCGCCCGCACGACGGGGTACGGCACCGCGGCACGGCGGTGCCGCCGCGACGAGCCCCGCTCCCGCAGATCGGGCGTGCGCCGCTCCGAGGTCCGGATCATTCGCGCACGCCGCGCGGGGCTGGCACGGTGATCGCCCCACTGCCGTGGGTCAGCGCGGAGACCGGTTGTCCGGTGGTCGGTCAGCGGCCGAAATGTATGTCGCCGGTGATCGTGCCGGCCTGGAGCACAGTGCCGGTTACGTCGCCGCTGATGGTGTTCGTCACGCCCGGTGTCGTGGTGGTGTGGTGTTGGCGTCGGAGGGCCGCGGCCAGGTCGTCGTCCAGGGCGGCCAGGTCCCGCACGATGCGGGCCAGGTTGTCGGTGTGCTCGCGGCGGCGTAGTGGGCGGGCCTGGCATCGGCTCAGTGCCGCGATGTCGGCTGGTAGGTCGGCTTCCCTCGGCAGGGTGGCCTCGTCGGTGAGGATCGGGACGACGCGGATGCCGGCCGCGAAGGCTTCCGCCAGCTCTCTGCGGATCCAGTCGTTCGGGTCGTCGATGGCGCGTCCGCCGGTGGCGTCGGTCGCCGCCAGCCAGTGGGGGCCGATCACGGTCAGGACGACGCGTGCGGACCGCACCCGGGCCAGCAGTTCGGTCTCGAAGTCGGCGCCCGGCGGGATGGACTCGCTGTCCAGGAACACCTGGTGCTCGCCGAACTGGCGGGCGAGTTCGGTGAACAGCAGCGCCCCGTAACTGTGGCTGTCGGCACCCCGGTAGTTGATGAACACCCGGCGATCCACGCGGGCCCCCTCGGTCACGGTCATCAGCAGGCGACGGGTCCCAGAATAGCCCGCCGCCGAACAATCGACGATCCGCGAGACCCCCGGCCAATCCACTGTGGACAAATTGACCGCGGCCGGACGTTGAGAACTTCTTGAGATCTTCTCGCTAGCGTCGGCCCGTACGTCCGGATCGTGCTGGTTTGGGGAGGACTCGGCGTGGGTTGCGGATGCCTCGGATCGGGTGGCGGCACGACGTCATCCGGGACTTCACACTCGTGCGGGCGACCTCGCGAGGTGACCACGGGTTCGACGCGGCTGCGATCGGCGGTACCGCTGTGGTGACCGTCGGCGCGTCTCCGGCCGGTCTGCGGCGGCACGCGTTCTGGCTGGGTGCCGCGCTGGTCGTCGCCGGTGTCGCGCTGCACTTTCCGAACTTCTTCATGGCGAGCACGGACCACTACCGGATGGTCGGGATGCCGATGGGCACCGCGATGACGACCGGCATGGTGCTCATCGTCATCGGGCTCGCCGTGGGCGGCTGGTCGCTGTTTCCCAGCCGCGGCGTGCGCGCCCGCCGGGCACGGCACGTGGGCGCCGGGCAGTTCGCCGCCCTGGAGCGGACCCGGCTCGGGCGGGCGCACTGGGCCCTGGTCGCCGTGCTCACCGTCGGCCTGGTCGTGGACACCATGAAACCGGCCAGCCTCGGCTTCGTGGTTCCCGGGATGGCCGCCGAGTACGGGCTGACCAAGGCCACCGCAGCGTTCCTGCCGTGGGTGGCGATCATCGGCACCGTGATCGGCTCACTGGTGTGGGGATACCTGGCCGACCTGTTCGGTCGCCGGGCGACGATCCTGCTGTCCACGCTGATCTACGTGAGCACGTCCATCTGCGGTTTCATGCCGGCGTTCGGCTGGAACCTGCTGATGTGTCTGATGATGGGCATGTCCGCCGGCGGCATGCTGCCCACCGTCTACTCGCTGATGTCGGAGTCGATGCCCGCCGACAAGCGCGGCTGGCTGATCGTCCTGCAGAGCGGGCTGGGCACCGCCCTGGGCTACCTGGCCGCCAGCGGCGCCGCGACACTGCTCGCGCCGCACTACAGCTGGCGGGTGTTGTGGCTGATCGGCGCCCCGACCGGTCTGTTGCTGCTGGTGCTCAGCCGCTGGATTCCCGAGTCGCCCCGGTTCCTGCTGGCCGCCGGGCGCACCGAGGAGGCCAGGGCCGTGATGGCGCGGTACGGGATCACGGAGGTCCCGGCGGCGCTGTCGGACACGGTGACGGCCCACACGAGCGCCCGCACGTTGTTCCACTCGCCATTGGTGAGCCGGACCGTGCCGATCCTGCTCTACGGGTTGAGCTGGGGCGTGATCAACTGGACCTTCATCACGTTCCTGCCCACCCTGCTGCAGAAGTCCGAGACCGGCGTCGCGGCCAGCGGCCTGCTGTTCCGTGCCGAGTTGTTCGCGCTGCCCACTGCCGTGCTCGTCGCCGCGCTGTACGCGCGGTGGAGCAGCAAGGCGACGCTGTTGCTGTGTGCCGGCGTGACGTTCCTGGCGCTGGTCACGTTCCCGGTTCTGGGCGCGGTCGGCGACGGCCAAGGGGTCCTCGTGGTGCTGCTGGTGGTGATGCTGTCCAGCGCCAACGGCATGATCGCCGCGCTCGCCCCGTACGTCACCGAGGTGTACCCGACGGACGTGCGTGCCACCGCGAGCGGCCTGGCGGCCGCGGCAAGCAAGATCGGCGGTCTGTTCGGTCCGCTGCTGTTGACCGCGGCGCCCACGATCTCCGGCCTGGCCCTGGTGTGCGCGCTACCGGTCGGGGTGGCGGCCATCGTGTTCCTGCGGACCGGAATGGAGACCACCGGCCGCCCCCTCGTCGAGGCGATCGAACCGACGTGAACCGGACCCGATCGGGGTCCGGTCCACGTCGGCGGTCGGTTTCAGCAGGTGAGATTGTTCCCGGCGGGCACGCCGAGG
>DASZXM010000799.1:0-10439 GCA_035546415.1 Pseudonocardiaceae bacterium | reverse complement strand
GGGATCGTGGCGACGACCGCGGTCGTCGCCGGCAAGCTCGGCGTGGCGTGGTCGGTGTCGCTCGTCGTGGCCGTCGCGCTGGTGGTCGCGGTCGTGGTGACGGCCGTGGCGGCCCTGCTGCGGCGACGCTGGCCCGCCCGGCCGGCCGACCCGATGCGGGTCACGCTCGGCGCGGCCCTCGGCATGATCCCGGCGATCGTCCTGGGGGCGATCACGGTCGTGCACGGCATCCTCCGGCCCGACGCGCTGTCCCAGACCTACGACGCCGTCCTGCACTACAACGCCATCGCCGCCATCCTGGACACGCACAACGCGTCCTCGCTGACCATCGGCAGTCTGGACGTGCCCGGTGAGTCGGGTTCCTTCTACCCGGCCGCCTGGCACGACCTGACATCCCTGCTGGTGATGTCCGGCGGCTTCGCCATCCCGGTCGGCGTCAACATGATGTCCGTCGTCATCGCCGTCGTCGTGTGGCCTGTGTCCTGCCTGCTGCTGGTCCGCCAGCTGGTCGGGAAGTCCGCGGCCGGGCTGGCGATCACCGGGGTCGTCAGCGTCGCGTTCACCGCGTACCCGTGGGACCTGCTCAACTTCGGCGTGCTGTGGCCGAACCTGCTCGGCATGTCGATCTCGCCGGCCGTGCTCGCGCTCGTCCTGTCCGTCACGGGCCTGGCCCGCGACGACGCGATCGGCAGGGGCCGCGCGTGGATCATGCTGCCGGTCGCCGCCGTGGCCACCGGGTTCGCCCACCCGAACGTCGTGTTCGCGGTGATCGCGCTGTCGCTGTTCCCGATCGCCGCGGCCGTCGTGCGGCGGGCGCTGCGGCTGCGCAGGGAGGGCCGGCTGCGCCGCGGCATCGTCGAGGTCGTCGCGGCGTTCGTCGTCTTCCTGGCCGTCTGGTACTGGTCGGCGACCACGCCGATCTTCGCGACCGTCCGCGACTTCTACTGGGCGCCGTTCGAGACCCCGGCACGCGCCATCGGCGAGGCCCTGCTGATGTCCACCACCGGATACAGCGGCCTGTGGCTGCTGGCGCTGGTGGTGCTCGGCGGACTGCTGCTGTGCCGGCGGTACCCGCGGCTGCTGTGGGCGGTGGTCGGGTTCGTCATCACCGTGTTCCTGTACGTCCTCACGGCGTCGGTGAACAGTCCGCTGACGGCGAAGTTCACCGGTTTCTGGTACAACGACCCGCACCGGCTGGCCGCGATGCTGCCGATCACCGCCGTGCCGATCGCCGTAGCCGCCCTGATGTACCTGGGCCGCAGGACGAGCGAGTTCGCCGGCCGGCGCGGGTGGCTGGCCGCCGTCGACGGCAGCACGCTGGCCAACGCGGTGCGGGTGCGTTCGTTCGGCGCGGCGACGCTCGTCATCACGCTCCTGCTCGGCGTCCTCACCGGCGGCTTCTACGTGTCCAAGCACACCACCGTGCTCCACTACGCCTACGTCACGCCGGCCGCCAACAAGCCCTATGACCTCGTCGACCCGGCCGAGGAGGCGTTCTTCGCGGCCATCAAGAAGGACATCCCGCCGGACGAGATGGTCGCCAACGACCCGTGGGACGGCAGCGCCCTGCTGTGGGCGCTGGCCGACCGCCGCGTGCTGTTCCCGCACATGGGCATCTCCACCACGCCGGACCTGCGCTACCTCGCCGCGCACCTGGTCGACGCGGCCACCGACCCGCGGGTGTGCGCCGCGGCCGACCGGCTGCACGTCGGCTTCCTGCTGATCGGCGACGCCACGTTCTGGCCGTGGGACGGCAGGACCAAGAACTACCCGGGCATCGTCGACCCGCACGGCCGCCGCGGGTTCCAGTTGGTCGCGTCGTCCGGCGACCACCTCAAGCTGTACCGGCTGACCGCCTGCGGCAGCGCTCCGTAACGCGAACCGCCGCGGTGGCCGTACCCGGCCGGTCCGACCCCCTATCCTCAGTGGACGGCCGGTGACGGCGAGCGGGGGAGGTGCCTGTGGACGGTGAACGGGCCGCTGCGGCCGGTGAACTGATCGGCCGGGTGGCACAGTCGGCCACCTCGCTGGTGCGCACCGGGTGGCGGGTGGCCAGGGTGCTGCCCGGCGGCGCCCGCGCCCAGCGTGAGCTGCTCCGACTGGAGAGCGCCCTGGTCGACGGGGTGCGCGGCAGGCTGCTGCTGCCACCACCGGCCCCGGCGACGTTCGTGCTGCCGGTGGACGGCCGGGTCGAGCCGCTGCGCGCCGCCATGGCCGCGCTGCTCAACGCGTCCGCCAACACCAACGCGGCGGGCGCGGCGGATCACCTGTACACGACGATCCTGCGTCAGTTGGTGCCCGACGAGGCCCGCATCCTGGCCGTGCTGGCCGACGGCCAGCCGCGCCCGTCCGTGGACGTCGTGCTGCGCGGCCCGCTGGGCGCCACGCTCAGCGGCACCCAGCGGTTCCTGTTGCGCAACGTGTCGTCGATCGGCCGGACGGCGGGCGTCTCCGCGCCCGCGCACGTGTCCACGTACCTCACCCGGCTGTACCGCCTCGGCGTCATCGACATCGCCGACGAGGACCCGGCGCTGGCCGAGATGTACGACATCCTGCTCACCGAACCGGCGGTGCGCAGCGCCGAGGAGGCGGGCCGGCTGGTCAAGCGGAGCGCGGTGAAGATCGTCCGGCACACCGTCGTGATCTCCGAGTTGGGAAACCGGTTCTGGGCGCGTTGCGACCCGACCGTGCCGTGATCTGGGTCTACGTCTCCATCCCGGTGTTCGCGGCGCTGATCGGCTACGTCACCAAGCTGGTCGCGATCCGGATGATGTTCCAGCCGCTGGAGTACGTCGGCAGGCGGCCGTTCGGCTGGCAGGGTGTGGTGCCGCGCCGGGCGGCGCGGATGGCGGGTATCGCCGTCGACATGATGACGTCGCGGCTGCTCTCCCCGGCCGACGTGGTGCGCAGGCTCGACCCGGAGCGCATCGCCGCGCGGATCGCCGAACCGCTGCGGTCGGTCGCCGCCGACCTGGCCGCCGAGATCGCCGAGGAGTTCCAGCCGGAACTGTGGCGGCGGCTGCCCGAACCGGCCCGCAGGCTGGTGCTGCGCCGGATCGAGGCGCAGGCGCCCGGCATGACGGCCGGCGTGCTGCGCGCCGTCCGGGACGACGTCGAGGCCGTGTTCGACCTGAAGGACATGGTCGTCACGAACCTGGTGCGGGACAAGGCGTTGCTCAACCGGATGTTCCAGGAGGCCGGGGCGAAGGAGTTCCGCTTCATCGCGCGCGCCGGGTTCGGGTTCGGCGCGGCCATCGGCGTCGTGCAGTTGGTCGTCTGGATCCTCTTCCGCGAGCCGTTGATCATGCCGCTGTTCGGCGCGCTCACCGGCTGGTTCACCGACTGGCTCGCCCTGCGGATGATCTTCCGCCCGACCGAACCGCACCGCTACCTGGGCCTGGTCACCTGGCAGGGCCTGTTCCTGCGGCGCCGGGACGAGGTCACCGAGTCGTACGCGGCGCTCATCGCCGACGAGGTCATCACACCCCGCGCGGTGATCGAGGCGATCCTGCACGGCCCGCTGGCCGACCGACTGTTCGTGATGATCCAGCGCGAGGTGCAGCACGCGCTGGGCCCGGCCCGGCCGCTGGTCCTGTTCGCCGTGGGCACCGCCCGGTACCAGCGGATGAAGCACGTCGTCGCCGAACGCGTCCTGGAACGCCTCCCGGACACCGTCGTGCACATCGAGGACTACGCGCGCGAGGCCATGGACATCCGCAACCTGCTGGTCACGAAGATGCGCGAGCTGTCCGCCCAGGAGTTCGAGGGACTGCTCCGGCCGGCGTTCCAGCAGGACGAGTGGATTCTGATCACGGTCGGCGCCGTGCTCGGCTTCGCCGTCGGCGAGGTGCAGTCCCTGGTCCTGGAGCACATCACCCGCTGACCACTGTGGACGGTCAGTGCGGGAAGGTGCGCGCCGCCTCCAGGAACCGGTCGTTCTCGTGCGGGTCGCCGACGGTCACGCGGGCACCGTCGGCGGCGAACGCGCGCACGATCACCTTGTGGTCCATGCAGTGCTCGTTGAACTCGGCCGTCCGCTCGCGCAGCGGCAGCCACACGAAGTTGGCCTGGCTGGGCGGCACCTGGTAGCCCATCGCGGTCAGCTCGGCGTGCACCCGGCCGCGTTCGGCCACGATCTGCTTGCAGCGCGCGAACAACTCGTCCTCGGCGTCCAGCGACGCGATCGCCGCCGCCTGCGCGATCGAGTTCACGCCGAACGGCACGAACACCTTGCGCAGCGCGGCGGCCACCGGTTCGGGTGCGATGCAGTAGCCCACCCGCAGCCCGGCCAGGCCGTACGCCTTGGAGAACGTGCGCAGCACGGCCACGTTGTGCCCGCCGCGCGCCCACGCGTCCTTCGTCACGGCGGCGCCGTCGGGCACGTCGGGGTCGTCGACGAACTCCCGGTACGCCTCGTCGACGACGACCAGCACGTCCGGCGGTACGGCGTCCAGGAACGACCGCAGCTCGGCCTCGTGCAGTGCCGTACCGGTCGGGTTGTTCGGCGTGCACACGAACACCGCGCGCGTCCGGGGTGTGATCGCCGCCAGCATCGCGTCCAGGTCCAGCCGGTGGTCGGCGGTCAGCGGCACGCGCACGCCGGTCGCGCCGACGACCTGCGTGATGATCGGGTACGCCTCGAACGACCGCCAGCCGAACACGACCTCGTCCGCATCGGTACAGGTGGCCTGCACGAGTTGTTGGCACAACGTGACCGAACCGCAGCCGACGGCCAGGTGCGTTTCGCCGACAGCGAAACGCTCGGCCAGCCGCGCCACCAGCGCGGCCGCACCGCTGTCCGGGTAGCGGTTCACGCCGGTCGCCGCCTCGCTGATCGCGGCGACCACGCTGGGCAGCGGTCCGGCGGACACCTCGTTGCTGGCCAGCTTGATCGCACCGGGAATCGACCGGCCCGGCACGTAATCCGGTAGTTGGGCCAGGTCGGCACGCGTATAGGCAGGCATCGGCGGTCCTCGTCGCAGTCGGTCCCTCACTGAGAAAGTACATGTCAGGGCCTACGCCTTCACCGGCAGTTCCCGGCATCACGTTGACTTACGTTCACCTGTTCGTGGTTGGCTTATCGAATGACCCAGACCCGAACCGAGACCATCGAGCTGACCGACGGTCGCTCGGTGCGCCTGACGATCGCCGAGCCCGACCGGCCGGTCCGCGGCGGCCTCGTCGTTCTGCACGAGGCGCGGGGGGTCACCGACGTGGTCAGAGGGCTGGTGTCCAGCCTGGCCGACGAGGGCTGGCTGGCCTGCGCCCCGCACCTGTACGCCGACGACGAGGTCACCGAGGTGACCGAGGTCGACGCGGAGTCCGTGCTGTCCGGCACCGACTCGGCCGCGGCCTGGCTGGCCTCCCGCGGCGTGGCGGCTGACCGCACCGGTGTGATCGGCTTCGACCTCGGCGGTGCCGCGGCCATGGTGGTCGCGTCCAGCCGGACGGTCGGTGCCGCGGTGAGCGTGGCCGGTGGCGGCATCCTCGCGCCGTACTCGGCCGGGCTGCCCGCGCTGGTCGACGTGGCTCCCGAACTGGCGTGCCCCTGGCTGGGCATCTACGCCGACGAGGACGACGCCATCCCGGTCGAGGAGGTCGAGAAGCTGCGCGACGCGGCCGCGACGGCCGAGGTCGCCACGGACGTCGTCCGGTTCGCCGGCACCGACAACCGTTTCGACAGCGACCCGGCCGCCGGCGCCGAGGCGTGGCACCGCACGCTGAACTGGTTCGACCTGCACCTGCGCTGACCGGTGTGGTCGGCCGGCAGGGGCATCGGCTAGGAATGAGACATGACCGGTGCTCCCGAAGTGCTGTGGCGGCCGCCGACCGACCGGGTGCCGGCGGTGGCCCGGTTCCGTGACTGGCTGCGCACGTCCCGCGGCGTCGACCTGGCGAACTACGACGAGCTGTGGCGCTGGTCGGTGACCGACCTGCCGGCGTTCTGGGACGCCGCCGCCGAGTTCTGCGGCGTGCGCTTCCACACCCGGGCCGACTCGGTCCTCGGTGCGTCCGGCATGCCCGGCGCCCAGTGGTTCCCCGGCGCCACCCTGAACTACGCCGAGCACGCGCTCACCGGCCGGCCCGACGACGCCGTCGCGGTCGTCTTCCGACGGGAGGACGGCCGGTCCGAGCGGCTGACCTACGGCACGCTGCGCGAGCGCGTCGCCGCGGCGCGAGCCGGCCTGCTCGCCCTGGGTGTGCGGCGCGGTGACCGCGTCGCGGCCCTGGTACCCAACTCGCCGGACACCGTCGTCGCGTTCCTCGCCGCCGCCAGCCTGGGCGCCACGTGGTCGTCGTGCTCGCCGGACTTCGGCGTGCGCGCGGTGTTCGACAGGTTCACCCAGATCGAGCCGACCGTCCTGGTCGCCGTCGACGGGTACGTCTACAACGGCCGGACGTTCGACATCCGGTCCACCGTCGACAGCCTCCGCGCGGAGATCCCGAGTCTCAAGGCGACCGTCCTGGTCGACTACACGGGCGGCACGCTGCCCGACACGGTGTCGTGGACGTCGCTGCTGGCCGAGCACGCCGGAGCGCCCCTGGAGTTCGACCCGGTGCCGTTCGACCACCCCCTGTGGGTGCTGTACTCATCGGGCACGACCGGTCTGCCCAAGGGCATCGTCCAGGGCCACGGCGGCATCGTCGTCGAGCACCTGAAGGCGCTGTCCCTGCACTGCGACCTCGGCCCCGGCGAGACGTTCTTCTGGTTCACCACGACCGGCTGGATGATGTGGAACTTCCTCGTCTCCGGCCTGCTCGTCGGATCCACGATCGTCCTGTTCGACGGCAGTCCCGGCCACCCGGACCTGTCGGTGCTGTGGGACCTGGCGGCCAGCGAGCGCATCACCTACTTCGGCACGTCCGCCCCGTACGTCCAGTCCTGCCTGAAAGCCGGCCTGCGCCCGGCCGACACCCTCGACCTGTCCGCGCTGCGCGCGATCGGGTCCACCGGCTCGCCGCTGTCGCCGGAGGGCTTCCGGTGGCTCGCCGATGCCGTCGGTGAGCACATCCAGATCTGCAGCGTGTCCGGCGGCACCGACCTGTGCACGGCGTTCGTCGGCTCGTCGCCGGACGTCCCGGTATGGCTGGGGGAGCTGTCGTGCCGCGCGCTGGGCGCCGCCGTCGCCGCGTTCGACGAGGCCGGCAACCCGGTCGTGGAGGAGGTCGGCGAACTGGTCGTCACCGAGCCGATGCCGTCCATGCCGGTGTTCTTCTGGAACGACCCGGACGGCAGCCGGCTGCGCGAGGCGTACTTCGAGATGTACCCCGGAGTGTGGCGCCACGGCGACTGGATCCGCATCACCGACCGGGGTTCGGCGGTCATCTACGGCCGGTCCGACTCCACACTCAACCGGGGCGGCGTCCGCATGGGCACGGCGGAGTTCTACCGCGTCGTCGAGAACTTCGACGAGGTCGCCGACTCGCTGGTCATCGACACGTCCGGCGCCGCGGGCGCCGAGGGCGAGCTGCTGTGCTTCGTGGTGCTCGCCCCCGGAGTGGCACTGGCCGACATCGAGCCGCGACTACGCGCCGACCTGCGCGAACAGCTCTCCCCGAGACACGTGCCCAACAGGTTCTTCGCCATCGACGCGGTGCCGCGCACACTGAACGGCAAGAAGTGCGAGGTCCCGGTCAAGAAGATCCTCGCCGGGGTCGCAGTCGACAAGGCGATCAGCCGGGACGCGCTGCGCGACCCCGACGCCCTGCGCCCGTTCGTGGAGTTGGCCACCGGCTGATCGTGACGTACCCGACAGCCGGCCGGAACCAGTTCATGATCACAGGAGGGTGGGCGACGTGCCCAGCCAAAGGCTGCGGTGGCTCCCCGCCACCGCTGCTCGAAATCCTTCACCGTCCGCGCTGAACCGCAGGTCAGGCGTTGAGTCGATCACAACCCGGGGGGCCGCTTTGCTTCCCCACCCGCGCTCTGTGTACGCTACTCGCCGAGTGGCCAAGGCCCCGGGAGGCTTCGCCTAGTCTGGTCTATGGCGCCGCACTGCTAATGCGGTTGGGGGCAACACCCCCTCCCGGGTTCAAATCCCGGAGCCTCCGCAACACCGACCCGCTAGGGTGGGTGACAACTGAACAAGCGCCCGTAGCTCAACGGATAGAGCATCTGACTACGGATCAGAAGGTTAGGGGTTCGAATCCCTTCGGGCGCGCAAACCAGCAGGTAGAGAAGGTGTGGGCAGGAGATCGCAAGATCCCCTCACACCTTTCCCACACTTTAGGTAGCCGACCTCGGCGATGACCGGCGCTGGGATGACGATCCCGGTTGACCATGTGCAGCTAGGCGAACAGGTCAATAGTCAAGGTGTGTCGCGGATGATCACTTGTACTGGCCGACGCCCTCGGCGAGCAGTTCGTCGGCGCGGGCACCTACGGCCGTACCGTCGCCGGGAGCGACGCCGAACCAGGCTGGCGGCCACGGGCGCTGACTCACCGGTCGGAAGGTGACGGCGCAGCTCGGCGAGCGCCAGCGGCACCTGGTCATCCGGGATCTCGTGGACCAAGCGCTCCAACAGCGACATGTACCCGCGCGGATCAGAAGATTAGGGCCGAATCCCTTCGGGGCGCTTCGTTGTCACTGGGCTACAGCATTCCCGCCGCGCGGAAGAGGCGGTCGTAGATTTCCCGGATCACGTCCTGTTTCCGGGCGTTGTACGCCATCATCGGGCCGCCGCCGGGGATCGCGGCTCGTTTCGCTCGTTCGTACAGCTCCCGGTCCTCCGGGTGGGCGGTCAGCCAGTCGCGGAACATGCGGTGGCGGATCGTTTCCGGGCAGTCGGGGCCGAACACGTGCAGGTTCGCCTTGGGGGCGGCCCGGGTGAGGCAGCGGTGTTGGTGCCAGGACGGTTCGCGGACCGTCAGCGTGTAGCCGATGGCCTCCAGCGGTGGGATGTACGAGTCCTCGTCGGCCGGGTCGGTGACCATCAGGTCGATGTCGATGATGTCCTTGGCGGCCAGGCCCGGCACCGACGTCGAGCCGACGTGTTCGGTGTCCAGTGCCGTGGCGCCCAGTGCCGCGTGGATGTCCTCGGCGAGTGCCGCGTACCGGGCCGGCCACTCCGGGTTGTACGGGACCAGTTCGACCACCACGTCCGGCGGCGGGCCCTGCACCCACGGGTTCTCGTCCGGGTCCGGATCGTGATGGCGGGTGATCTCCGCGAACGTGGCCACCCGGCCACAGTAGCGGCCGACCGCGCCCGGTGCGTCCGAATTGTGGTGCCCCAACGGAACCCGGCCCGAGCGCGGGAGGTGTGCGCACGGGATGAGCGGCGCCGGGACTCCCGATGCAGCTTGTTCAGTCACTGGATCCTGATGTGCCGCAACGTTTCGAAATGCTCGCCGAAGCCCGGCGGCGTGCGGAACCGCATTCCACGCATGGAACGTGGCCCATGTGGTAACGCTCCGTGATACGTTATGCATCATCAGTGATGACGCGGTCGACGGAGGTCATTGAACTGTCCACATTTCGTCGCAAGATATGTTTCGGCATTCGCCCCGGAACGTAGGCTGGAACCGGATAATTGTTCCTGTCGAGGCGGGTCGACCGGGCCGATGCCGGTGTACGGGAGGGGGCTCGTGCCACCACAGTTGCCGCCGACGGTGCACCGGACGATCATGTTCGTCGACGTGGCCGACTTCACGAATCCGGGCCGGGACGTCGCCGACCTGCTCGCCGTGCAGCAAGGCGTCTACGACGTGCTGCGGACCGCCTTCAACGAGGCGGGCATCGACTACGACTCGTGCCACACCGAGGACCGTGGCGACGGGGCGCTGGTCCTGATCCCCGCCGACGTGCCCAAGAGCCTGCTCGCCCAGTACCTGCCGGACTGCCTGGTCTCCGCCCTGTGGCGGCACAACGCGACCGCCGCGGCGTCGTCGCAGTTCAAGCTTCGGATCGGCATCCACGCCGGGGACATCCGTCGCAACACGCACGGCTGGGTCGGCCAGGCCGTCAACATCGCCGCGCGCATTCTCGAGGCCGATCAGGTGAAGGCCGCACTCGCGCGGTCCGACGGTGTGTTGGCGTTCGTGGCGTCCGACTACTTCTACTCCGAGGTCATCGCCCCCGACCCCGGCGTCGGCCCCGACCGGTACCGCCCGATCGACGTGTCCGTGAAGACCTTCTCCGCGACCATCTGGCTGCGGATCGCCGGCGAGATCGAAACCGCGCCGGTGCCGATTCCGGAGCCGGTCGCGGTCAGCGAATCCGAAGCTGTCGTCGGCATCGTGCCCACCGAGGAGCTCGACACCCTGCGTGACCTGTTGCTGGAAGTCGAAGTACCGAATCTGCCGCTGCTGGTCGCCCGCGCCGTCGGGCCGGCGATCGCGCCGCCGCCGCCCGGGTCGGCGTGGGACGTGTTCGAGTACCTGTCGGACTGCAATGCCGGACCGGACGGTGTGCCGCCCGCCCTGGCCTACCTCAAGCTGTT
>DASZXM010000798.1:0-8967 GCA_035546415.1 Pseudonocardiaceae bacterium | reverse complement strand
GTGAGGATCCAGCGGACGTCGTCGTCCAGGATCTCCGCTGCCGTGCCGGGGATCGTGTCCAGGCCGGCGTCGCGCAGCTCGGTCAGCCACTCGGCGACGCTGACACCGGCCTTCGCCGCCACGCTGACGATCTCCATCGGGCTGAACGCGTGGACGTGCATGGTCGGGACGCGCAGCTTGATCGCCCGCACGATGTCCGCGTAGTAGGTGACCGGCAGGTTCGGGTCGATACCGCCCTGCATGCACACCTCCGTCGCGCCCGCCTCCCACGCCTCCTGCGCGCGGTCGGCGACCTCGTCGACGGACAGCCGGTACGCGTCGGCGTCGCGTTCGCGTTGCGCGAACGCACAGAACCGGCAGCCGACGTAGCAGACATTTGAAAAATTGATGTTGCGATTCACTACATACGTGATGTCCGGCCCGACGACGTCGGCCCGGAGATCGTCGGCGAGCTTCGTCATCGCGTCCAGCGCGGCACCGTCGGCGGTGAGCAACGCCATCGCCGCCGCTTCGTGGCGTTCGTCGAGCAGGGCGCCCGGGTTCTCCGCGGCCAGCTTCAGGCCGTCGGCCACGTCCGAGTCCAGGCGTTCGGGCACGACACCCGCCGACAGCTGGGCGCGCAGCTCGGTCCAGTCGCCGTAGACGGAGTCGAAGTCGCCGCGCCGGTCACCGGTGCGGCCCGCTGTGTCGATCGTCTCGTGCAGGTCGGACCGGCCGATGGTGTCGGCACCACCGTCCGGCTCCTGCCACGGCAGGCCGGCCGGCCGGGTGCCCTCCCGTCCCAGCCCGGTGTCCGGTTCGGCGAGTGCCGCCACGTGGTCGGTGAGGCGCACGTCGATCCACTGGCCAGGCGTCGCCCGGACGTAACGCGGGTAGACGGTCAGCCGCTCGTGCAGCGTGTAACCGGCCGCGGACGTCCATTCGGCGAGGCGGTCCAGGTCGGGCCACGGGCGTTCCGGGTTGACATGGTCGGGCGTGACCGGCGAGACGCCACCCCAGTCGTCGATGCCGGCGCGCAGCAGCAGCGCGTGCTCGTCGCCGACCAGGTTCGGCGGCGCCTGCACGCTCACGCCGGGCCCGAGCAACAGCCGGGCGACGGCGACCGTCGCCGCCAGGTCGTGCAGGTCGGCGTCCGGAATGGACCGCATCGCGGTGTCCGGCTTGGCCCGGAAGTTCTGCACGATGACTTCCTGGATGTGCCCGTACTGCCGGGCCGACCGGCGGATCGCGTGCAGCGACTCGGCGCGCTCGGTCAGCGTCTCGCCGATGCCGACGAGAATGCCGGTGGTGAAAGGGATGTTGACCCGACCTGCGTCGGCGAGCACGCGCAGCCGGACGGCCGGTTCCTTGTCCGGACTGCCGTAGTGCGGGCCGCCCGGCTCGCTCCACAGCCGCTCCGCGGTGGTCTCCAGCATCATGCCCATGCTCGGCGCGACCGGCTTGAGCCTGGTCAGCTCCTCCCAGCTGAGCACACCGGGATTGAGGTGCGGCAGCAGACCCGTCTCCTCCAGCACGGCGACGGCGACGGACCGCAGATAGTCCACTGTAGAGGAATAACCGCGCGCGTCCAGCCATTCCCGGGCCGCGGGCCAGCGATCCTCCGGCCGGTCGCCGAGCGTGAACAGGGCTTCCTTGCAGCCGGCGGCCGCACCCTGGCGGGCGATGTCGAGCACCTCGTCCCGCTCCAGGTAGGCGGCCGGCACCCGACCGGGGACGGTGACGAAAGTGCAGTAGTGGCAACGGTCCCGGCACAGCCGGGTGAGTGGGATGAAGACCTTGCGGCTGTAGGTGACCAGTCCGGCTCGGCCCTCCGCGGTCAGGTGCGCGTCACGGACGCGACCGGCGGCGGCGAGGAGTTCGTCGAGTTGTTCGCCCCTGGCGTGCAACAGGACGGCGGCTTCGGTGACGTCCAGGACGGACCCGTCGTTGGCCCTGCGCAACGCCCGCCGGATCGCGGCCTCGGTCGGACGGGGCTCGGGTGGCGTGAGTGTGATGTCGGCTACCACGTCTGGAGCGTAGGTCGCTCGATGGGGTTAACTACCGCGTTAAGGAACCGGGCTCACATGTGACCCCGATCACATGCAGTGCCGGGTGCGTTGCCGAGCTGTCTCGTAGAGCACCACCGTCGCGGCGTTCGCCGCGTTCAGCGAACTCGCCGCACCACCGATCGGAATCCGCACCGTCACGTCGCACGCCTCGCGCCACGCGGCGCTCATGCCGGTGGTCTCGTTGCCGACGACGAGCAGCGTCGGGCCGGTGAGATCGTGGTCGAACACGTCGTACCGGGCGGACTCGTCCGTGCCCACGACCCGCACCGGAACACCGGCAGCGCGAACGTCGGCCAGCCAGTCCAGCACCATGCTCGGCGCCGGCACGCGGACGACCGGCAGCGCGAACAGCGACCCGGTGCTGGCCCGGACCGCCCGCGGGTCGTACGGGTCGGCGGCGTGACCGGCGATGATCACACCGGCCGCGCCGAACGCGTCGGCGGACCGGATCACGGTGCCGATGTTGCCCGGGTTGGCCGGGCGGTCGAACACGACGCCGAGAAATTTGTCACCAACCGTGATGCGGTCCAGCCGGTCGGCGGGCAGCGCGGCGACGGCGAGCAGTTCCGGCGCGTCCTCCTCCTTACCGGCCAGTTCGCGGAGCAGCTCCGGCGCCATGGCGACGCGTTCGGCGCGCAGCGTCCGGTCGTCGAGCAGCCCGGTCGCCCAGTCGGACAGCGGCCGCCCGATCGGGTGGACGAGCGCCCGGATCGTCCACCCGTGCTGGACGGCCAGCGTGATCGGGCGGACGCCCTGCACGAGGAACTCACCGGACCGGGTGCGCTTGGTCCGGTTGTCCAGCAGCGCCTCCCACTGCTGGAAACGGGCGTTGCGTGTGGTGATCTTCATGCGGCTCCGTACCTCACGGTCACCGGTGCGTGGTCGGACCAGCGAGCGGCGTAGGTGTCGGCCCGCTCCACCGTCGCGTGCTCGGCTCGGTCGGCCAGCCCCCGCGTGGCGACGTGCAGGTCGATGCGCCAGCCCGCGTCGTTGTCGAAGGCCTTGCCACGGTAGGACCACCACGAGTAAGGACCGTCGGTGTCCGGGTGCAGCGCGCGGACGACATCGACATAGCCTGCGTCGTCGTAAACCTGGCTCAACCAGGCGCGTTCCTCGGGCAGAAACCCGGAATTGCGCTGGTTGGCGCGCCACGCCTTCAAGTCGGCCGGCGTGTGGGCGATGTTCCAGTCACCGCAGATCAGAACGTCCCGCCCGTTCGCGTGTGCCTTCTCGCGCAGATCACCGAGGTAGGGCAGGAAGCCGGCCATGAACCGTTCCTTCTCCTCCTGGCGGGGAGTGCCGACGTCACCGCTGGGCAGGTAGAGGCTGCCGACCACCAGCCCCGACAGCTCGACCTCCACGTAGCGATCGCTGCCGGCGAACTCGTCGACACCGAACCCGACCCGGACGTCGCCGGGCACGTCCCGGGACAGGATCGCCACGCCGTTGCGCCCTTTCACGCCCTCGGCGAACACGGCGTGCCAACCGGTGGGCTCGCGGAGCTCGTCGGGCAACTGGTCCAGCCCGGCGCGGGTCTCCTGGAGGCACACGACGTCGGCGTCGGTCGCGGCGAGCCACTCCAGGAGGCCCTTCCGCGCGGCGGCGCGGACGCCGTTGACGTTGACGGTGGACACGGTCAGCACGCGGGGAAGGCTACCCGCCACAGGAGCCGGAGATGGTCTTGAGGAACTCGTCGTCCACCCACTGGTCGGTGGTCAACTCGCGGTAGTTGTTCTGCACGGTGGTCGTGGCGGACTTGATCGCACCGTTGTTGAGCTTGCCGACGACCTTGGCCTTCTTGTTCGGCGCGGCACGCACGTTGAGGACGTCAGCGGTGACCTGCATCTGACAACCACCGGTGGTGCCGGTCTGCGCCCCGGTCTTCTTGCTGTTCTGCGCGAAGAAGATGATGGCGACGACGATCAACAGGCCGACGACAACAAGCATCCGTTTTGACAGGCCGAACACCCATCAAGGTATAGCGCACGGTGCGCTGCCCGGCGCCCATTCGCGGCGACAACCACCCAACGGTGCCAACGCAAGCGTCCGGACCCGCACACGCTTGGTCCATCTCCGGGAACAGCCGACACGCCCGACGGCCGAACGCAGCATTCCGGCGTGTCGTCCGTTCAGCGAGCACAGCCCCTGTGCCGATGGACGAACGCAGCCCTTTCCGGCGTGGCCCCCGCTCAGCGAGCACAGCCACCGCGGCGACGGCCGAACGCAGCCTTCCCGGCATGCCGCCCGCTCAGCGAGCACAGCCACCGCGGCGACGGTCACGGCGCCGGCGAGCGTCACCACCAGCCGCGACACGCCGCCCGGCACCGCCGCGTTTCGCCGCCGCACGCGGCCGAACTGGTCGCCGCGAGGTGGCCCGCAGCACTCAACTCCTGCCGCATGGTCGCAGCCCCGCCCGGTAGCAGCCCCGCCTGCCCGGTACGCCGCAACGCTCGTCAGCGGCGAAAGGTCGACACGCGTGCGCGGGACGCGTGTCGACCTTTCGTATGCGTGGGCGGTGGTCGGTCAGGCGACCATGGCCTTCTGCAGGTTGTCGTCCAGCGCCGCCAGGAACTCCTCCGTGGTCAGCCACGGCTGGTCCGGGCCGATTAGCAGCGCCAGGTCCTTGGTCATTTTGCCGGATTCGACCGTCTCCACGACGACGCGCTCCAGCGTCTCGGCGAAGCCGACCACGTCGGGCGTGCTGTCCAGCTTGCCGCGCTGGGCCAGGCCGCGGGTCCACGCGTAGATCGACGCGATCGGGTTGGTCGACGTCGGCTTGCCCTGCTGGTGCTGGCGGTAGTGCCTGGTCACCGTGCCGTGGGCCGCCTCGGCCTCGACCTTGCCGTCCGGCGTCATCAGCACCGACGTCATCAGGCCGAGCGAACCGAAGCCCTGCGCGACCGTGTCGGACTGCACGTCACCGTCGTAGTTCTTGCACGCCCAGACGTAGCCGCCCTCCCACTTCAGCGCCGCGGCGACCATGTCGTCGATCAGGCGGTGCTCGTAGGTCAGGCCGGCTGCGTCGAACTCGCCCTTGAACTCGGCGTCGAAGATCTCCTGGAACGTGTCCTTGAACATGCCGTCGTAGGCCTTGAGGATGGTGTTCTTCGTCGACAGGTACACCGGGAACTTGCGGTCCAGGCCGTACCGGAACGACGCACGCGCGAAGTCCTCAATGGACTTCCGGTAGTTGTACATCGCCATCGCGACGCCACCGGCCTCGGGGAACTGCGCGACCTCGAACTCCATCGGCTCGCCGCCGTCGGCCGGCGTGAACGTCACCGTGACCGTGCCGGGGCCGGGGACCTTGAAATCCGTCGCCTTGTACTGGTCACCGTGCGCGTGCCTGCCGATCACGATCGGCTTCGTCCAGGACGGGACCAGTCGCGGGATGTTCGAGATCACGATCGGCTCACGGAAGATCACGCCGCCCAGGATGTTGCGGATCGTGCCGTTCGGGCTCCGCCACATCTTCTTCAGGCCGAACTCCTCGACCCGGGCCTCGTCCGGCGTGATCGTCGCGCACTTCACACCGACGCCGTACTTGGCGATCGCGTTCGCCGCGTCCACCGTGATCTGGTCGTCCGTCTCGTCCCGACGCTGGATGCTCAGGTCGAAGTAGTCCAGGTTGACGTCCAGGTAGGGGTAGATCAGCTTGTCCTTGATGTACTGCCAGATGATCCGGGTCATCTCGTCGCCGTCGAGTTCGGCGATCGTGCCGGAAACCTTGATCTTGGCCATGTGTGCGGAGATCTCCTCTCGCAGTCGCTTCTTTGCTCCCACGCATCCGGTACAAGCGTACTGCTAGCAGTCGCCCCCCGCTCGACCGCCCGGCGCGCCACGCCGGGATGATCTTCGTCAATACCGGAACACGGGCCTGACCGTTGCTACAGTCTCGCCGGCCGATCGAAATAAGGGGCGGACATGTCGACCGGACCCACCCATGCGGTCATGGGCCTCGCTGCCTGGGGGGCGGTGTCACTTCTCGCCGTCACGCACGGCGTGACCGTCGACACCCAGACCTGGATCGCCGGTGCCGCGCTCACCTCCGGCGCCGCCCTGCTGCCCGACCTGGACCACCCGCCGTCCACCGTGGCCCGGTCGTTCGGCCCGCTGACCAAGGTCATCTCGCACGGCGTCGACTCCGCCAGCGCCGGCATCTACAACATCATCCGACTCAAGGGTGACCCGCACCGCCACGACGGCCACCGCACGTTCACGCACACCGCCGTGTTCGCCGCGCTCGCCGGCATGGTGACCGCATCCCTCGTGCTGCTGCACAACCCGTGGGTCACGGCCGCCCTGCTGTTCTTCTTCACCGGACTGAGCGTGCGCGGGCTGCTGCACGAGTGGAACCACGCCGCCGACACGTTCGTCGTGATCGTGATGTCCGGCTTCCTCACCTGGCAGTGCTGGAAGTGGCTGCACACCGGCGGCGACAAGGCCTCCTGGGTCGGGCTGTCCGTGCTGGTCGGATGCCTGGCGCACTGTGTCGGCGACGCCGTCACCGAAGACGGCTGCCCCATCCTGTGGCCACTCCCGCTGGGCCGGCACCTCTGGTATCCGATCGGCCTGCCCAAGCCGATGCGCTACCGCACCGGCGGCAAGGTCGAGCTGCTGTTCGTCGGGCCGCTGTGCACCGTGCTGTCGGTGTGGCTCGCGGCCTTGGTCCTCCAGCAGATGCACGTCATCTCCTGGCTGGACCGGATTCCCCTGGTACCGCACGTCAACTGGGCCCTGTCACGCAACTGAACCGCCGCTACCCTCGTAACCGAGGTGATGGCGATGCACGCCAAAATCGGAGACAGGTTGCGGGTGCAGAGCAGGACGGTCGGCGTGCCGGAACGCGCCGGCGTGATCGTCGAGGTCCGCCGCGACGACGGTTCACCGCCCTACCTGGTCCGTTTCGACGACGGCCACGAAGCGCTGGTGTTCCCCGGACCGGACTGCATGCTGGTCGACCAGGAGTGACGGTCAGCCGAACGGGCCACCCGTGATCGTCAGCGCGACGAACAACACACACACGCCCAGCGCGCCGTAGGACAGCACGTCCACCGCTTTGCCGCGGACCAGAAGAAGTCCTGCCCTGCGGTCCGGCAGCAGTGCGCGCAACAGCGCGGCCAGCAGCAGCGCCGCGCCGAGCAGAGCCGCGCCCTCCCGCCAGTGGTACTGGACGATCCGGATGATCCCGACGATGCCGACGATCAGGACGAGCGCGAACGCCAGATGGTCACGCAGCGCACCGCGCCACCCACCCGGTTCCCCGGGCTCGTTAGCCGGCGGCGGCCCGACCGGTCCCACGGGTCCGATCGGCTCGGTCACGGCGTCACCCGGCGTCGTGCCGCCACCGATCCCTCGCTCGATCGCCTGGTCCCGCACGGGGTCGCTCCTCCTGCCGCCATGGTCGTCGTGCTCCTCGCGCCTACGGCACGCCCGCCATCCTGTCAGAACCGCCCCGGAGAGCGGGCATCGCTGCCGGGACCGACCCAGACGCGACCCGAACCAGCGGAAACACGGCACGACAACCGTCACCATGTGGCAGTTGTCACCCGGCTGAGCGCCGCGACCTGCACGGAGTGTCACCGACCGGTCGCCATCACACGGGCCGTTACACGCAGTGGCCAGCTATGGTGAAGCAATCTTTTCCGAAGAACCGCTGCCGATCCGCTCACCACACGACAAGATGTGACTGTGTCTCAACCTCCGACACCCACGCCGTTGAGCCCGACGGACCAGGATGCCCTGGTCAAACAGATCGGGCTAGCTCTGATGCGCACCGCGCCCGACGACTGGCAACAGATCAGCGCGGAGTTCCGCGCCACCGGGCGGTACTACGAGCTGTCCGCGGATGTCACGGACAGCGACGGAAACCACCACGCATGGACCGCGTCGCACGACATCGCGATGCACTTCGCCAAGCTGCGCGCTGGGATGTACCGAGAGGGCCGGGGCACCTGGTTCAACGCGCGCTACCTGATCGAGAAGCCGTCCAGTTACAACCTCGAGTTCGACCGGCAGGAACCGCAGTGGCGCACGCCACCACCGCCCGCCGCGTTCCGCGACGAACTGCACTTCTTCCCGCGCACCGAGGACAACGTCCCGGAATGGCTCATGCGCAAGCTGTCCGGCCTGCCGCCGGAGCGGCCCGGCCGGCGGTTCCGGCTGGCCAGGATCTTCGACGGGCAGGCCCCCAACGGCCGGCCGTCGGTGAACCGGCCGCAGGTCTCCGACGACGAGCGGGACCGACTGTTGGAGTACCTGGACCACTCGGCCCTCGCGCTGCCCGAGCGCGGTCACGACGTCGACCGGCTGTCCGCTGACGGCCGGCCCACCGTGCCGGTCGCGTTCCACACCGACGGGGTGTGGGTGTGGCCGGCCGCGGTCAACTACTACCTGCGCCGCTACGGCGTGCCGCCGGACCCGGAACTGGTCAACCACGCCCGGTCCAACGGCTTCCGCCCACCGGAGGTGGACGAGCAGACGCGGATCGCCGCGGCCGCCACGATCACCGGCGGCCGACCGCCCGGTCCCGGTGGCCCTGCCGGTCCCGGTGGCCCTGCCGGTCCGGGAGGTCCCGGCGGTCCGGGAGGTCCCGGCGGGCCCGCTGGTCCTGGTGCGCCCGGCGGTCCCGGGGGTCCGGCTGGCCCCGGTGGTGCGCCGCCGCGGCCCGGTGGACCTGGCGGCATGGCGGGTCCCGGCGGTCCTGGTGGGCCGGCCGGTCCCGGAGGCCCTGGAGGTCCCGGTCGGCAGGGTCCGCCCGGGCAGCCGGGTGGTGCTCCGGTGCCTCCGGCCGGTGTTCCCGCGCCCGCCATGGCCGGTGCCGCCGCCGCTGGTGCGGCCGGGGGCATCACGGACATGTCGTCCGCGCAGACCACGGCATTGAGCAACCCGCCTCCGCCGGCACCACCGGTCGCGGAGC
>DASZXM010000797.1:0-3281 GCA_035546415.1 Pseudonocardiaceae bacterium | reverse complement strand
TCGGGCAGTGTCTTGCTCGTCGTCGCGATGTCGTCGACCTCGACGCCGGCTACCCGCAGGCCCACGATCGCACCCGCGGTCGCCATCCGGTGGTCGGCGTAGGCACCCCAGAGCCCACCGTGCATCGGCCGCGGCCGGATGACCAGGCCGTCGTCGGTCTCCTCGGCGTCGCCGCCGAGCCGGTTGATCTCGGTGACCAGCGCGGCGAGCCGGTCGGTCTCGTGTCCGCGCAGGTGGGCGATGCCGCGCAGGGTGGACGGCCCGTCGGCGAGCGCGGCGAGGGCGGCGACCGTCGGCGTGAGTTCACCGACGTCGTGCAGGTCGATGTCGATGCCGCGCAGCGTGCCCGTGCCGGTCGCGGTGAGGCCGTGTTCGTCCCGGCGCACGGTCACGCCCATCTCGGTGAGGATCGCGCGGATCGCGTCACCGGGTTGCGTGGTGCGCTCCGGCCAGCCCGGCACGGTCACGGTGCCGCCTGCGACGGCGGCCGCGGCCAGGAACGGCGTGGCGTTCGACAGGTCCGGCTCGACGACCCAGTCCCGTGCCGCGATCGGCCCGGGCGCGACGCGCCACGTGTTCGCGTCGCTGTCGTCCACGTCGACACCGGCGGCGCGCAGCATGTCGACGGTCATCTCGATGTGCGGCAGCGACGGCACCGGCTTGCCGTCGTGGTGCACGGTCAACCCGTGCTCGTAGCTGGCGCCGGACAGCAGCAACCCCGACACGAACTGCGACGACGCCGACGCGTCGATGGTCACCGACCCGCCGGGCAGGCCGCCCGTGCCGCGCAGCTCGAACGGCAGCCGGTCGCCCGTGACGTCGGCGCCCAGTGTCCGCAGCGCGTCCAGCACGGTGTGCATCGGCCGTTCCCGCGCCCTGGGGTCGCCGTCGAACCGGATCGGCCCGTCGGCGATCGCCGCGGCGGGTGGCACGAACCGCATGACGGTGCCGGCCAGCCCGCAGTCCACCTCCGCGGGACCACGCAGCGGTGCGGGCGTGACCAGCCAGCCGTCCGCCCGGTCGGCGACCGTCGTGCCCATGGCACGCAGCGCGTCGGCCATCAACTGGCTGTCCCTGCTGCGCAGCGGATGCCGCACGGTCGAGGGACCGTCGGCGAGCGCGGCCAGCAGCAGCGCCCGGTTGGTGATCGACTTCGAGCCGGGCACGTCGACCGTCGCGTTGATCGGTGTGTCGGCTGTGGGGGCGGCCCAGGGCGGCGTCATGCTCCCATGATCCCGCACGGGCCCATATCGTTCGCACGTGTCGGGTACCCGTGCCACGATGGCGGGGAAGAGGTGAGTGCTGTGTGCGGCAGATACGCGGCCACGAAGGATCCGGCGAAGCTGGCGGCCGAGTTCGACGCGGTGGACGCGACGGGCGAGGACTCACCGGGGCCGGACTACAACGTCGCGCCGACGAAACCCGTGATGACCGTGGTGACGCGGCATCCCAGGGACGACGAGGGCCGGCCGGAACCCGACCGGACCGAGCGCAGCGTGCGCGTCATGCGGTGGGGCCTGGTGCCGCACTGGGCGAAGACGAAGTCCATCGGCTCGAAGATGATCAACGCACGGGCCGACACGGCGGCGTCGAAACCGGCATTCAAGACATCGGTGGCCCGCCGCAGGTGCATCCTCCCCGCCGACGGCTGGTTCGAGTGGCGCCGGGACGGCAAGGCCAAGCAGCCGTTCTTCATGACCCGGCAGGACGGTGCGAGCCTGGCACTGGCCGGCCTGTGGTCGACGTGGCACGACCCGGAGGCACCCGAGGACGCCCCGCCGCTGGTGACGTGCGCGGTGCTGACCACGGATGCGGTCGGCGTCCTGGCCGAGATCCACGACCGGATGCCGCTGCTGTTGCCGACGGAGGACTGGACCACGTGGCTGGACCCGGACCGCACGGACGTGGCCGACCTGCTCGTCCCACCGCCCCAGTCGCTGGTCGACACACTGGAGTTGCGCCCGGTGTCGGACGCGGTGAACAGCGTCCGCAACAACGGCCCGAAGCTGGTGGAAGAAGCGGTCGACGCCACTGACCTGGCGCTGTTCGACGTGGACCAGAAGACATGACCAGGCTCGCCGTCGAGACGCCGCACGGCACGGCCCGTGCGGAACTGCACTGTGCGGCGGAAGGCGGCGCGGCGGTCCTCCTCGGCCACGGCGCGGGCGGCGGCCTCGACGCACCCGACCTGGTGGCGGCGACCAGGGCGGCGACATCGGCCGGCGTGCACGTGGCACTCGTCGAACAGCCGTACCGGGTGGCCGGTCGCCGTGCCCCCGCACCCGCCCGGCAACTGGACGCGGCGTGGCTGGCGGTCGCGGAAGTCCTGGGCGAGCGGTGGTTCCCCGGCCTGCCCCTGGTGTTCGGCGGCCGGTCGTCCGGGGCGCGGGTGGCGTGCCGAACGGCGACGGAGGGCCAGGCGGTGGCGGTTTTGTGCCTGGCGTTCCCGTTGCACCCACCGGGCAGGCCGGAACGGAGCCGACAGGCCGAACTGGACCTGGTCGACGTGCCGACGCTGGTGGTCCAGGGCGAAAAGGACCCGTTCGGCCAGCCGGAACCGGCCCACCACCGGGAGTTGGTGGTGGTGCCGGGCGACCATTCGCTGAAGAGCGGCGTGGCGGACGTGACCAGAGCGGTCGAGGAATGGCTGGGCCGAGTCCTGAGGCCCCTGGACCTGGTGCCCGACTGACGCCGCTGTCCTCTCTCTGGGGCCCTCGTTGAGCGCCGACACGCCGAAGTCTCGGCAAGCGCGCCGGGCGGCCCCGGTACGACTTCCCGGCGTGTCGACTGCTCGTGGAGTTTTGGTGGTGCCGGTTCCGGTTTTTCTCGGCGTGTCGACTGCTCGCCGAGACCGGGTAGCGCGCTCGGCCCGAATTCTTGTCGGCGTGTCGACCGCTCAGCGAGGCCGCAATCGCCCGACCCCCCGCTGATTCGTCGACGAGTGCCCGCTGTCCACTCGGCTTGCGGCCCACCCGGCCTCGCCGGAATCTCCCCGAAGGGTCGACACGCCGAGGCGCAGCAGATCGGATGTCGTTGAGCAGTCGACACGCCGAGGAAACTCGCCCAGCCGCGCCGCTCCCCACCACTCCCGGCCGCCACCTCGTCGCGTTGGGTCGGGCTCGGCCAGGCAGCGGCCCCTCTCAGCCGCGTTCGCCGGGAAGGTCGCGGCTTGCGTTCGGGTCGCGTTCGGCTCGCGATTGCCGATCCGGGACGCAGCCTCGTGCCTGCGCTGCGCGGAGCGCGTTGGCCGGGTCAGGCCGTGCGGCCCTGCCGCTCGCTCC
>DASZXM010000796.1:0-6008 GCA_035546415.1 Pseudonocardiaceae bacterium | reverse complement strand
CCAGCCCGACGTCGTAGTGGCGGGCCGAGAGCCCAGCCAGCATCCGTTCCAACGCCATCCGCCCCAGCACGTCGGTGTCGTTGAGGATCTCGTAGGAGGCCACGGGGAGTTCACCGGAACCATCGACCGCGCGGATGCGAGGTCGGGTGAGCGGTATCCGCCGCCCACCCAGCGGGACCGAGCCCGGGCCGTGTCCGTGGCGCACCGCGGTGCGGTCGGGGTTGTGCTGGTCGCGGGGCCCGCAGGCCGCGGTCACGTCGGCGCCACGTCGGCCTCCATCATCGCGGTCAGGACCCGCAGGCCCGCGCCGACGGGCAGGGCCAGCAGGCCGTCACGCAGGTCGGTGGTGGTCTCGGCCAGCGCGCTGACCTGCTCAGGTACGGCGGTTCGGGTCGTGTCGATCTTGGTTGTCTGGTAGTTCTTGTTCACGGCGGTCCCCTTGCTGGTTGGGATGTGTCTTGGCAGACGCCCAACACCTACCTCATGGCGGGTCTCCGGCGGGGGACCGCCATCTGAGAAATTCCACGAGACCTGGGACAAGCTCTTCGAGGCGCGCGCGGAGACTGTAGAGCCCTCTTCGCGGTGTTTCATCGCCGTTGGCGAAGAACGCATCAAGGTTGCTGATAGCACTGACGAGTTGTTGGTCACCGTGATGATGAGGGCAAAGCCATTCACGACGGAGTTTCCGGGTTCCTCCCAAGGATCAACGTACCGTCGTACTTCAACGAGTCTGGCCTGGGCGGCCCGCCGGTCGCGGATCTCCAGATCGAGGAGTTCGAGTTGCTTGCGTTGGGCTTCCTCCACCCGAGCTATCTCGCTGGCCTGGTTGTCGAGGTCTCGCTGCTGCAACTCGTTCTGTACGCGCAGCGCCTTGAGCTGCCCGAATGCGAACCGCGCAGCGACGATCGCGCCGATCGCCGCCAGCCAGGTAGGCAGATCACCAATGTGCTGGGACAGCCAGGTCACCGACGTCGCTCCCTCAGTGCCAAACTTTGGCGCGTATTTGGCGCGGCCTGCCGGATTCGGCCGGCCACGGCCGTAGCCAGCCGGACAGACGACGAACGGCCCTGACCGTGTACATGCTGGTCAGAGCCGTTCGTGTGCTGGTCGATGGATGCGCCCCCGGCAGGATTCGAACCTGCGCTCCCGCCTCCGGAGGGCGGTGCTCTATCCCCTGAGCTACGGGGGCCCGTCTTGCGACTTGCGAAGCATAGCGCACTCGCGGGGGCGGGCCCGCGGGCCTACCGTTGACTGTCATGAATACGGTACGCGCCAGTCTCGTCATGGGGGACGGTCTGCGGGTGTTGGTGACCGAGCAGGGGGATCCTGGGAACCCGACCGTGCTGCTCGTGCACGGTTACCCGGACAACTCGTCCGTCTGGGACGGGGTTGCCGAGCTGCTGGCGGGCCGGTTTCACGTGGCTCGGTTCGATGTGCGGGGGACCGGTGGGTCCGACGAGCCTCACGACCGGGACGGGTATCGGCTGGATCGGTTGGCCGCTGACATCGCCGCCGTTGCTCGGGCCGTCAGTCCTGGGGCTCCGGTGCACCTGGTCGGGCACGACTGGGGGTCCATCCAGGGCTGGCACGCCGTCACCGACCCCGACCTCCGGGGGCTCTTCGCGTCCTACACGTCCATCTCGGGGCCGTGCCTGGACCACATCGACACGCTTATGCGCCGTGATCTCCGGCACCTGCGGCTGTGGACCGTCCTGCGTCAGCTGATGCACTCCTGGTACATCGGCTTCTTCCAGTTGCCGAAGCTGCCCGAGGTGGCCTGGCGGCTGCCGCTGCTGCGCAATCGGTTCCACGCCGCCGAGCGTGACGCCGTCAACGGGATCGAGCTGTACCGGGCCAACATGGTCGGCGCCGGTGGACGGGGGGAGCGGCGCACGAGCGTGCCCGTGCAGCAGATCGCCCTCACCGCCGACCCCTACGTCCTGCCGCCCCTGTTGACCGCCGCCGAACCGTTCTGCGACGACCTGTGGCGCCGCGAGTTGCCGCACGGCCACTGGGCGCCCCGCACGCACCCGGCCGCCGTCGCCGCCCTCGTCACCGAGTTCATCGACCACGTCAGCGGCCGGCCGGCGGGCAAGGAACTGCGGCGGGCCAAGGTCGACGGGAAGCCGTTCGCCGGGCGGGTCGTGCTGGTCACCGGGGCGGGCAGCGGGATCGGGCGGGCCGCCGCGCTCGCCTTCGCCGACGCGGGCGCCGACGTCATCGCCGTCGACGTCGACGGGGGGACCGCGAAGGCCACCGCCGCCGACGCGCGGGAGCGCGGGGTCGACGCCGAGCACCACCAGGTCGACGTCACCGACAGCGCCGCCCTCGCCGCGCTCGCCGAACGGGTCGACGTGCCCGACATCGTCCTGGCCAACGCCGGCATCGGCGTCGCGGGCGGCTTTCTGGACACGTCCGAGGACGACTGGCGGCGCGTGCTGGACGTCAACCTGCTCGGCGTCGTCCACACGCTCCGCGCGTTCGCACCGCGCATGGTCGAACGCGGTCGGGGCGGGCATCTCGTGGTCACCGCGTCCGCAGCCGCGTTCACGCCCTGGCCCGCGCTCACCGCCTACGCCACCACCAAGGCCGCTGTCCTGTCCCTCGCGCAGAGCCTGCGCACCGAACTCGCGCCGCACCACATCGGCGTGACCGCCGTGTGCCCGGGGATCGTCGCGACCAACATCGTGAACAGCACCCGCTTCGCCGGCCAGGATGCGGCTACGGAACGTGACAGCCGGCGGCGTACGGACGCCGCGTACCGCCGGCGCGGTTACGGGCCGGAACGGGTTGCGGCCGCGATACTCCGATCGGTCGCCGGTAATCGGGCAGTCGTTCCAGTGACCCCCGAGGCCCGGCTCGCGGCCATCGGATCACGGCTCTCCCCCGCTCTGATGAGGCGAATCGGCCGGCTCGTCCGTACCCCTGGGTGACCGGTCGACTGCACGGAATGTATGCACTGTGCAACCGTTCGCCGATTAATCGGCGCATTCACTCCAATGGAGCAATACAAACCGGTGTGTTGTGGCTTAGCGTTACAACACCTTCCTGGTAGAGGGTTGTGTCCTCCGATATGACGGGGAGTCGAAGGAGGGGGCAAGGGGAGACCTTGTCCATGGAGACGCACGGGGCCCGGCACCGCGCCCGCAACACCGCCGGCCCCGTGCGTCCCAGCACGAAATGGGGCGGGCCAGCGGCAGGTGGCGTCCAGCACGTGACATCCACCGCCTCGCCGGTGTGCGTCCCACCTGCTGAGAGCACTAATCCAATGTTCGGCCGCCGGGCGGCCCTTCTAGACTTCACCAGGTGACCCCCGCCGCGCTCGCTGACCTGGTTCGTGCCACCGCACTCGACGTCCTGTCCGACCGAGGACTGGACACCGCCGTCGTGCCCGAGTCGGTGACGGTCGAGCGTCCGCGCAACCCGGAGCACGGCGACTACGCCACCAACCTGGCGCTGCAGATCGCCAAGAAGCTCGGCGTGCCACCGCGTGACCTGGCCGACTGGCTGGCCAAGGCGCTCGCGGCCAGCGACGGCGTCGCCGCCGCCGAGATCGCCGGGCCCGGCTTCGTGAACCTGCGCCTGGCCACCGACGCGCAGGCCGGCATCGTGCGCGAGATCATCGCCCAGGGCGACGCGTACGGCCACGGCGACCTGCTCGCCGACAAGGTGATCAACCTGGAGTTCGTGTCCGCGAACCCGACCGGTCCGCTGCACATCGGCGGCACCCGGTGGGCGGCCGTCGGCGACGCGCTGGGGCGCATCCTGGCCGCGCAGGGCGGCGCCGTCACGCGCGAGTACTACTTCAACGACGCCGGTGCGCAGATCGACCGGTTCGTCGCTTCCCTGATCGCAGCCGCGAAGGGCGAGCCGGCGCCGGAGGACGGCTATTCCGGGGCGTACATCGCCGACATCGCGGCCGAGGTGCTGCGGGCCGAGCCGAGCGCGCTGTCGATGCCCGACGACGAACGGCACGAGACGTTCCGGCGGGTCGGCGTCGGCCTGATGTTCGAGCAGATCAAGCAGAGCCTGCACGAGTTCGGCACCGACTTCGACGTGTACACGCACGAGAACTCGTTCCACGAGTCCGGGGCCGTCGAGCGGGTCGTCGCGCAGCTCAAGGAGTCCGGTCACCTGTACTTCGACGAGGGCGCCTGGTGGCTGCGGTCGTCGGACTTCGGCGACGACAAGGACCGGCCGGTCATCCGCAGCAACGGCACGCCCGCCTACATCGCGGGCGACATCGCCTACTTCGAGGACAAGCGGGCCCGCGGCTTCAACCTGTGCATCTACATGCTCGGCGCGGACCACCACGGCTACGTCGCCCGGCTCAAGGCCGCCGCGGCCGCGCTGGGTGACGACCCGGACACCGTCGAGGTGCTGATCGGCCAGTTGGTGAACCTGGTCCGGGACGGCAAGCCGGTCCGGATGAGCAAGCGCGCCGGCACCGTGGTCACCATCGAGGACCTGGTGGACGCCGTCGGCGTGGACGCCGGCCGGTACGCGATGATCCGGTCGTCCGTCGACTCGACCGTGGACATCGACCTGGACCTGTTGTCCAGGCGCACCAACGAGAACCCGGTGTTCTACGTGCAGTACGCGTACGCCCGGATGTCGTCGGTGCTGCGCAACGCGGCCGACCTGGGCATCACCAGTGACGGCGCGGACCTGACGCTGCTCACCCACGACCGGGAGGGCGAGCTGATCCGCACGCTCGGCGAGTTCCCGCGGGTCGTGCGGTCGGCCGCCGAGCTGCGCGAGCCGCACCGGGTGGCGCGCTACCTGGAGGAGTTGGCCGGCGTGTTCCACAAGTACTACGACACCAAGGAGTGCCGGGTGCTGCCGCAGGGCGACGAGCCGGTCACCCCGCTGGTCGCCGCCCGGCTGCGGCTGTACGAGGCCAGCCGGCAGGTGCTGGCCGTCGGCCTGACCGGGCTGCTCGGGGTCAACGCGCCGGAGCGCATGTGATGCGCGCACATCCCGCCGGACCCCGGCACGCGGATGTGTTGCTGCCGGCCAACACCGCCGGTCCCCGTCCGTCCACTGCGGAGGAACTGGGCAACCTGCCGGCCGAGGTGTGGCCGCGCAACGCCGAGCGGGGCGCGGACGGCGCGCTGCGGCTGGCCGGAGTCGACGTGCGCGACCTGGCGCAGCGGTACGGCACGCCGCTGTTCGTGGTGGACGAAGCGGACTTCCGGGGCAGGTGCGCCGAGTACGCCGCCGCGTTCGGCGATCCGGCCGCCGTGCACTACGCGTCCAAGGCATTCCTGTCCGTGGAGGTCGCCCGCTGGGTCGCCCAGGAGGGTCTCGGACTGGACGTGTGCAGCGGCGGCGAGCTGGCGATCGCGCTGCGTGCCGGATTCCCGGTGCAGCGGATCACGTTCCACGGCAACAACAAGTCCACCGACGAGCTGGCGCGGGCGGTCGACGCGGGCGTCGGCGTGATCGTGCTGGACTCGTTCTTCGAGATCGTCCGGCTGGACGCGATCACCCGTGAACGCGGCGTGCGGCAGGACGTGCTGGTGCGCGCCACCGTCGGGGTCGAGGCACACACGCACGAGTTCATCGCGACGGCGCACGAGGACCAGAAGTTCGGTTTCTCCATCTCGTCCGGCGACGCGGCCGAGGCCGTGCGGCGGGTGCTCAAGTGCGAGGGCCTGCGCCTGGTCGGCCTGCACAGTCACATCGGGTCGCAGATCTACGACCCGGACGGCTTCGAGGTCGCCGCGCACCGGGTGATCGGGCTGCTCGCGGCGCTGCGTGACGAGCACGGCGCGGGCGCTGTCGGGTCGGTGTCGACCGTCGACCTCGGTGGCGGCCTGGGCATCGCGTACACCGTGGACGACGACCCGCCGCCGGTGAGCAGGCTGGCCGAGCAGCTGCTGGCGATCGTGGCCAGGGAGGCTGACAACGCGGGTCTGCCACGGCCGAGGGTGGTCGTGGAGCCGGGCCGGGCGATCGCCGGGCCGGGCACGGTCACGCTGTACGAGGTCGGCACGCTCAAGGAC
>DASZXM010000795.1:0-6485 GCA_035546415.1 Pseudonocardiaceae bacterium | reverse complement strand
GTGCGCACGATCTCCGCCCAGGCCCCGAGCCGGTACCTCAAGTTCTGAGGGCACGGGTCTCCCGGCCCCGCTGCGCGCACCCGCGGCGGGGCCGGTGTCCGCTGTCAGCCCAGGTTCTTCAGCTGTCGCAGCGCTGCCCGGGTCAGGTCGGCCTTGTTGCCCACCTGGAGCTTCGCGCGGATGCGTTCGACGTACGTGTCCACTGTGGCCTTGCTGACGCCCATCCGGGTGGCCGTCTGGGCGTGCGTGAAACCCTTCGCGATCAGCGTCAACGCCTGTTCCTCGCGGGGGGACAGGGCCGCCGTGGCGGGTGTCTCGGGGCGGGTCGTCGTCTCCTTGACCAGCTCGGACTGCAGGATGTCGGCCAGGTGCGACGACAGCGCGAAACCGCCCGCCGCGACCGTGCGCACCGCCGACACCAGCATCGTCGGGTCGGCCAGCTTCGTCACGTAGCCGTGGGCGCCGGCACGGATCGCGCCCAGCACGTCCGCCGGTCGCGCCGACGCGGACACCACGAGGACCTTCATCACCGACCTCAGGCGCGCGATCACCGGCAGGCACGGCTCGTCCTGGCTGTGGTACAGGTCCAACAGCACGACGTCCGCCGGGGTGTCCGCGGCGAGCAGGTCGACCGCGGACGCCGTGGAGACCGTGACCGCCATGTCACCGGCCTCCTCGACGATGGCCGCCATGCCCCTGCGGGCCAGCGGGTGGTCGTCGACGACGGCCACCTGGATCAGCATGTCGGTCTCCGTCCCGGTGGCTCCCACCCACGCAGCGTCGCCGCTGCCGGCTCGTCTGTCATGTCCTGCGAACGCACCACGATCTCGACGTACGTGCCGGCGCCGGGCGTGCTGTCGATGCGGACCTCGCCGCCCTGTTCGGCGACCCGGGACCGGATCGACCGCTGGAGGCCGGTGCCCGAGCACACCGCGGTCGGATCGAAGCCGACGCCCTGGTCCAGGACGCTGACCGTGACTTCGCCGTCCGCCGCGGCCGCCCGCAGCACCGCACTGGTCACGCCGGCGTGCTTGGCCACGTTCGTCAGGGCCTCCTGGGTGGCGTCCAGCACGGCGTCCACGACATCCGGCGGCAGGTCCACGCGTGTCTCGCGCAGTCGCGTGCCGTTGAACTCGACCCGCAGCCCGATGCGGGCGTTGCGGGTCACCAACCGCTGCAGCCCGGCCAACAGGTCACTTTCCCGCGCCATGTCCACGCCCTCGACGAGCGCCCGCAGCCAGTCGGCCTCCGTGGCGATGTGCTCCCGGAAGTCCTTGTCGGCCACCCAGTCGCCCCTGGCCAGCGTCTCCAAGGTCTGCAGGACGCGGTCGTGCAGGATGCGGGCGTGCCGGGCGCGTTCGGTCTGCCTGGCCAGTTCACCCGCGTTGGCGACGGCTTCGGCGCGGCTGGCGTCCAGTTCCCGGCCGTTGGCCAACAGGTGCCGGGCCACCAGCCACGCCACGATCATGTTCGCGAAGTAGGTCAGCCCGTTGGGCAGCACGTTCCACGCCGGGTCGCCGTGCAGGGTGATCGCCGACGCGATGTAGCCCGCGGCCAGCACGGTCGTGATCGCCGCCGCGCCGGACAGTTTCCGGAAGCCGGCGCCGATCCCGAACGACGTGATGATCGTGAACGGGTACATGAAGTTGGTCCACGTGTTGTAGTACGCGGGCGCCGTCAGCGCCGCGCAGCCGGCCAGCGCCGCCGTGCAGAACACGACGTCGGCCGCGACCCAACCGGCCCGCACGTTCCCGATCCGCAGGCACGCGCCGACCAACAGGGCGCTCTCGGCCACCACCAGCGCGACCAGCGCCGCGGTGATCAGCGGATGCCGGTAGCGGGTCAGATCCAGCGCGCCGGCCAGCACGATCTCGACCAGGCCGCCGACCCGGAAGAACAGGAGGGCCCTGGCCAGGGTCCGCTCCGCACGCGCGACCGCGCTGTCCGTCGTCATCCGACCGTCCCACACACCCCGGCGGCCCGTTCCGCCGACCGACATCTTCGCGGAGAGTCGCCACCGGTGTCAGCACAATGACGGACGGGAATTCGGGTGATATCAATCCGGCAGTCGGTAGACGGACACGTGTGACACCGATTCGGACGTGAAGGCGGCGCCCCGCCAGTCCGCGTGCCGGGATTCCAGCGTGAACCCGGCCAGTTGTGCCATCAGGTCGAGTTCGGCGGGCCACACGAAGCGGTGCGTGCTGGTGCCCACCCGCGCCTGTCTGGTCTCCCGGTCGAACTCGAAATGGTGCGACGTCAGGTGCTGGTGCAGCAGGTCGTAGGTGTCCACGCCGATGTAACCGGGCTGGTTGTGGAACACCACGGCGCTCTGGGTCGGCGGGAGCCGGCGCAGGTCGGGCACTTCCAGTTCGACGACGAACCGGCCGCCGGGTGCCAGGTGCCGTGCCGCATTGCGGAAGCAGGCGATCTGGCCGGCCTGGGTGAGCACGTTGGAGATCGTGTTGAACACCAGGTAGACCAGCGTGTAGGTGCCCGGGGCGGTGGCCTGTGTCATGTCGCCGACGACCACCGGGATCGCCTGCTCGTCCGCCTTGGTGCGCAGTTGGTCGACCATCGGCCGGGACAGTTCGATCCCGGTCACGGGCACACCGCGGGCCGCCAGCGGCACGCCGATGCGACCGGTGCCGATGGCGAACTCCAGCGCCCGGCCGCCGTCGGCCAGTTCGGCGAGGCGGTCCACGGCCGGGTCGACGACCTCGGGTGCGAACATCCCGGTGCCGGGCGTGTCGTAGCGCCGCGCGGTGTCGGCGTCCCAGATCTCCACGCCGTCCACCATTGCCCGCCTGTCCAGCGATTTTCGCCGGAACAGCAGTGTGACCTGCGCGATCGTACAATCGAGGGTATGACCGGGAGCGGGGATCAACAACAGCCGTGGGGCCAGCAGCCCGGGCCGCAGTACAACCAACAGCCGTACTACCCGCCGCCGTACCAACCCCAGCCGTACTACCCGCCCGGCCAGGGGCAGTACCCACCGCCCTACCAACCGCAGCCGTACCAACCCCAGCCGTATCAGCCGCAGCCTTATCAGCCGCCGGGCCAGGCGGCCTATCCGCACCAGGCGTATCCGCAGCAGCCGCAGTACGGCCCGGCCAGCCAGGCCGCCGGCCAGCCCACCTACGGGCCGCCGATCGTCATTCCGGTGGAGGGCAAGGGCGCGGCGAAACTGGCGGCCAAGCTGAACAAGCGGTCACTGATCGTCAGTCCCGAGGGCTTCGCGCACGAGGGCAAGCAGGGCGCGTTCCGCATCGCCTGGGGCGAGTTGCGCCGGATCACGATCACCACCGCCTACCACCAGAACAAGACCCAGCTGCTGGCGCCGAAGGTGTGGCGGGTGCGCGTCGTCATGGACACCGCCGACCCCAGCTTCCCCCAGCGACACCCGGAGATCAGCGGCCTGCAAGGAAAGTACGGCGGAACCGGCCCCGGCTCGTACGGCCTGCCGCTGGGTCCGGTGCCCAACCTGGTCGCCACCATCGCCCAGGCGCTGGCCACCTATGGCGGCGCCGTCTTCGGCGGCGTCATCGAGGAGGGCCAGGTGCTGGGGTTCAGCTACCTCTGAGTGCGACGCAGCAGGCGCCGACGGGGGAGTCGATCACCGCTTCGATCGAGGTGGCGTGCAGCCCGTCCAGCACGCCGGCCAGGAACGCCTGGTTGATGCCGCACACCAGGCCCGGTGCCCGGGAAGCCATCGGGTGGAACGGGCACGTGCGCAGCCGCAGGCACGTCGGGCCTGGGCGTTCGCATTCGAACCCGTGCCGTTCCAGCAGGGCGGCTGCCACGGTCAGCGCGCGTTCGGTGCCCAGTCGGCCGGGGCGCAGCCGTTCCCGCTCGGCCGCGCCGATGGCCCGGCCGCGTTCCCCGGCCACCCGCAGGGCGGTGGGCGCGCCGTCGGACAGGACGGCGGAGAGCAGGATGTCGGCGAGCAGTTCGTGCTGGCGCGGCGGGATGCCGACGTGGATGTCGGTGTCGACGGGCCGGTACACCTTCGGCGCCCGGCCCACCTTGCGCGCCTGCTGGTAGTCGGCCTGCAGGACGCCGGCCGCGACGAGCTTGTCCAGGTGGAACGCGGCGAGCTTGCGGGAGATGCCGACCGCCGCAGCGGCCTCGTCGCGGGTCACCGGCCGGCGCGCCGCGCGGATGAACGCGTACATGCCCCGCCGCAGCTCGTCGTCCAGCACGGCGACTGCCCTGATCCCGGCCGTCACGCCTCGTAGCGTAACACTAACGGGCGTTGGCCATGCGGACGCGGATCACCTTGACTGATGGCCCCGATAAGACCAAAATTCGTTGGTGATTTGAAGCGGTCGACCAGAGAAGGGCTGCTCATGCGCTCCACGTCCGCACTGCGGGTCGTCCACGAACCCGACCCGGGCGTCGACCTGCCCGCCGCCGAGCGGGCGGCCGCCGACTTCCTGCACGCCCTGGGCATCGACCTGGAGTCGGAGAGCCTGCGCGGTACGCCCGGCCGCATGGCCCGCGCCTACGCCGAACTGTTCACACCGCGCCCGTTCGATCTGACCACGTTCCCCAACGACGAGGGCTACGACGAACTCGTCCTGGCCAGGGACATCCCGGTCAAGTCGGTGTGCGAGCACCACCTGCTGCCGTTCGTCGGCGTCGCGCACGTCGGCTACCTGCCCGGCGAGCGCATCCTCGGACTGTCCAAGCTGGCCCGCATCGTCGAGCACTTCGCCCGCCGGCCGCAGGTGCAGGAGCGGCTGACCAAGCAGATCGCCGACTGGCTGTGCGAACAGCTGCACCCGCAGGGCGTCGGCGTGGTCATCGAGGCCGAGCACACCTGCATGACGCTGCGCGGCGTGCAGGCGACCGGTTCGAAGACCGTCACGTCGACCCTGCTCGGCACGCTGCGCGAGGACGCCCGGTCACGTCAGGAGTTCTTCAGCCTGACCGGTGTGAACACCTGAGTCGTGGGTTTTCGTCCGATTCACTGACAGTGGCGGTGCGGTCGCGCTAAGGTCGAGAGCTGCCATGGAAGGGAAGCACGACGGGTACCACGTCCTGAGCACGCGGACGATCCTGGTCTGGGCAGCCGGACTGATCGTGCTGGCCTGTGGCGCGGTCGTCGCCCTGTTGCTCACCCTCGGCACCGGCGCCCCGCAGGACTCGGCGCGGCTGGACGCGATCCGCACCGCGGGCAGCATCCTGGTCGGCACGGGCGGTGCCGCCGCACTGCTGCTGACCGCCCGCCGGCAGCGCACCACCGAACTGGACCTGCGGCAGAAGGACCACGACGCCACCGAACGCCGCGTCACCGAGCTGTACGGCAAGGCGGCCGACCAGCTCGGTTCGGACAAGGCCCCGGTGCGGTTGGCCGGCCTGTACGCGCTGGAACGCCTCGCCCAGGACAACGCGGCGCACCGGCAGACCATCGTCAACCTCGTGTGCGCCTACCTGCGCATGCCGTTCGACCCGCCGGAACCGGTCGGTCGGACCGAGGAACTCGAGGTACGCGGGATCGCGCAGGCCCTGCTCGCCACCCACCTGCGACCGGGCACGCCGGCGTTCTGGCCCGGCGTCGAGCTGAATTTGTCCGGCGCGACTTTGGTCAAGTTCGCGCTGACGCACTGCGCGCCGCGGTCGGCGCTGTTCACCGGCGCCCGGTTCGTCGGTCCGACCACGTTCCGCGGCACGGTGTTCGCGCATTCGGTCGACTTCCGTGGTGCGCGGTTCACCGGTCTCGCGGATTTCCGCCGGGTGACGTTCGGCGACGACGACCGTGGCTTCCGGGACGCGGTGTTCGAGGGCGAGGTCAACTTCGGCATCACCACGGCGGCACAGCTGTCCGGGGTCGTCGCACGCGGCCACGACAAGCGGAAATGGCCGGCCGGTTGGGCCGAGGAACCCGAAGGCGAGCCGGATTCGGCGCGCCTCGTGCACGTCGGCGCCTAAATCACTTGACGTGGAACCGAAACCGGCGCCCGTGCGTCCTATGATCATGCCAGTCGCAATGCGAGTGATGAATGGAGGTGACCGGCATGTCGTACGGCGGTAGCACGACGTGGGAAAGCCCGGCGTGGGCAGAACCACTGTGCCGTCGAATCGAGCCGCAGCGGGGCAAGCGGCTCGGCCGGTCCCGGCCATCATCGGGTGCATTCGACTGACGCCAGCACGGCTTGGCGGTCGTGACGGTCGATCGGGGCGCCCGACGGCCGGGACGACACGGGGTCCGGTCGGTGGCGACACCGACGGTCAACGCCGGCTTGACTGTTGGCACGCGACCGCGGTGATCGCCACCGGGCCGGGATCCGGGACCGGTCCCGCACCTCCGGCCGCACACTCGGTGCCGTGCAGGAGGACACGGGCGAATCGACGCGGCGCACCGGTGCGGTGGCCGCTCATCTGGTCCGACTCGCCGGACCGGACATGTATCGGGACAACGCGTTCCACCTGACCGATCTGCCCACCGACGCCGACGGGCGCGCCGTCCGGGAGCGCCGGCA
>DASZXM010000794.1:0-8503 GCA_035546415.1 Pseudonocardiaceae bacterium | reverse complement strand
CTGTCCAACGCGGTGAAGTTCACGCTGCGCGGCTCGATCACCGTCGAGGTCACCGCGCGCAGTGGCGGGGACGCTGCCGGGGGCGGTCGGGTCCGCGTCACCGACACCGGCAGCGGCATCGCCGAGGAGGACAAGGACCGGTTGTTCGAACGGTTCTACCGTGCGGCCAACACCCGCGGCCGGAGTGTGGAGGGCACCGGCATCGGCCTGGCACTGGTCCGCGGCCTGCTGGAACTGCACGGCGGCACCATTCACATCGACAGCGAGGTCGACGTCGGCACGACCGTCACGATCGACCTGCCGCCGGCCACCGAGCGGTCGACGCCCGTTCCCGACCTGTCGGAAACGGAGAACCTGTACGTCGCCGAAGCACTGCAGTGGCTCGATCCGGGCCCGGCCGAACCGGTGGTGGCCGGAGACGGCGACCGGCACCTCGTGCTCATCGCCGACGACAACGCCGACATGCGGCGCCACCTGGACGGCATCCTGTCCCAGCGGTGGCGCACCATCGTGTTCGCCGACGGTGAGGCGGCGCTGCGGGGCGCCCGCCGGTACCGGCCCGACCTGGTCGTGACCGACGTGGTGATGCCGGCCCTGGACGGGTTCGGGCTGGCCGCCGCCATCCGCGCCGATCCCCACCTCGCGACGACACCGGTGGTGATGCTGTCCGCGCGGGCCGGCATCGAGGCGGCCAGCGACGGGTACGCCGGCGGCGCCGACGACTACCTGGTCAAGCCGTTCACCTCGCAGGAACTGCTCAATCGCGTCGCCGCCCGCCTGGACGCCGTGTCCCGGGAACGCGCCAGCCGGGAGCACGAGGCGGAGGACACCCGCCGCGAGACCGCGCTCGCCGAACTGGAGGCGGCGCTGTCCGCGGCCGGCTCCACGGCGGAGGCGATGGACGCACTGCTCGCGTCGCCGATCATCGCACCGCTGGGCGCCACGGCCGCCGCGATCGGCACCAGGACGGCCAGCCACGTCCGCATCGACTACGCGGGTGCGTTCCGCGCGGAGCTGCGGGACCGCTACCACCTGACGGCACTGGACGCCCCCGTCCCGCTGGCCGACGTGATCGACACCGGCCGGCCGCTGGTCATGCCGGACACCCTGCTCGCCGACGCCCGCTACCTGCCGGTCACCCAGGACATGGCCAGCGACGTCCGCGCCGGCGTCGTGTACCCGCTGCGGGACAGCGGGCGCACCGTCGGCGCGATCGCGTTCATGTGGCCGGCACCACGCGACTTCAACCCGGTCGAACTCGACCTGCTGGCCGACGCCGCCGTCCTGGCCGGGGCGGCGATCGACCGCGTCCGGGCCGTCGAACGGGAACACCGCATCGCCATCGACTTCCAGGACCAACTCCTCGACCTGAACCGGACGTCGGCGGCGGCCGTGGTCGGCGCCGTGTACGAACCGGCAGGCGAGGCCATGCGGGTGGGCGGCGACTGGTACCTGGTGACACCGCTGGACGAGCCCGACCGCATCGCCGTCTGCGTCGGCGACGTCGTGGGGCACGGCCTGCCCGCGGCGACCGTGATGAGCAAGTTGCGCAGTGCCGTCGCCGCGACGGCGCTGACCACACCCGACCCGGACGCCGTGCTGGACACGGTCGACCGCTACGCGGCGGCCGTGCCGGGCGCGTCGTGCGCCACCGTGGCGTACGCCGTCGTCGACGGCGCCGCGGGCACGATCGCCTACGCCTGCGCGGGCCACCCGTACCCGCTGCTGGTCACGCCCGCCCGCGAGGTGCGTTACCTGGAGGACGGCAGGCGGCCCCCGGTGACCGCGCTCAGCCCCACCGCCTCGACCGCGACGGGACACGCCGACCTGCCGCCCGGTGCCCTGGTGCTGCTCTACACCGACGGCCTGATCGAACGCCCCGGCGAGTCACTGACCGACGGGTTCGAGCGGCTCGCCGCCGCAGCGGCGGACTGCGCCGCGCTGCCGACCGGTGCGGCCTGTGCTGAACTGGTGCGGCGGATGGCGCCGGCCGACGGCTACCGGGACGACGTGGTGCTGCTGGCGCTGCGCGCCACCGGCGTCACCGCGACCAGCTTCGTCACGGTCGTACCGGCACGCACCGCGCAGAGCCGCACGGTGCGCCACCGGCTGCACGAGTGGCTGGCCGGCATGGAGCTGGACAGGCAACGGGAACACGACATCCTGCTGGCCGTGGACGAGGCACTGGTGAACGCCATCGAGCACGGCAGCGACCTGGACCCGCGCCGGACGGTGTCGCTGGAGGTGTTCGCCGACGGGGACACGATCTCCGCGACCGTCGGGGACACGGGCCAGTGGTCGACGGACTCGTCGGCCAGCAGGCGGACCGCCGGGCGCGGCCGTGGCCTGGCCCTCATGCACGGCCTCAGCGACACGGTGGACATCCAGCGCACGACCCGCGGCACCCAGGTCACGATGCGGTTCGCGCGGACTCACCAATCCTCCCCGACCACCGGAGTCACCCTGTGACACCAACGTCCTTCCAACTGCACATCAGCACCGGAGCCGCTGCCCGGACCATCGCCACGGCGACCGGTGAGATCGACGCCACCAACGCCGTCGACTTCGCCCGCGCCGTCGCCGACCTGCCCGGCCCCCGGCCGGCGATCCTCGACCTGAGCCGAGTGTCCTATCTGGACAGTTCGGGTTTCGCCCAGCTGGACCGGCTGCTCGGCCGCCAGGCCGTCGTCATCGTGCTGTCGGCGGCCAGCCACCTGCGCCGGGCGGCGGACATCGTGGGCATGCCGTACCACGACAGCGTCGACACCGCGGCGCACACGCTGAACTGAGTTTCCCCGCCCGCCACCCGGGTAGGCAGTGACATGGCAGAGCATGTCTTCCGTGACCGCAGCACGGCCGGCCGGGACCTGGCCGGCCTGCTCACGCAGTACCGCGGCCGCCCGGACGTCGTCGTGCTGGGCCTGGCGCGCGGCGGAGTGCCGGTCGCCTACGAGGTGGCGACGGCGTTGGACGTGCCGCTGGACGTCTTCGTCGTCCGCAAGCTGGGACTGCCGGACCAGCCGGAACTGGCGATGGGCGCGGTCGCAGGGGGCACGGTCGCAGGCGGCACGGTCGTGCTCAACGACGACGTGGTGCGCGCCTACGGCGTTCCGCCCGATGTCGTCGACCGGATCGCCGAGCGGGAACGCCGGGAGTTGCACCGCCGGGAACGGGAGTACCGCGGCGGACGGCCACCGGTGGACGTGGCCGGACGAACGGTGATCCTGGTGGACGACGGTCTGGCCACCGGCGCCAGCATGCGCGCGGCGGTGCACGCGTTGCGCGGGATGGGACCGGAGCGGATCGTGGTCGCCGTGCCGACGGCCGCACGGTCGACCCGCGCCGAGCTGCGATGTGTCGTGGACGACGTGGTGTGCGCGACGACACCGACCCCGTTCGTGGCCGTCGGCGAGTCCTACCGGGACTTCGGGCAGACCAGCGACGAGCAGGTCCGCGGCCTGCTGCGACGTTTCGCCTGCGAACGCGTAGGGTAGACACCGGCCATGCGACAGCTGGACGACGACGGTCCGCGCAGCGTGCGCAACGCGTACGCGGGCGACGAGGAACGGCCACTGGGCGGCTATCTGGCCGCGCTGGGCACGTATGCCGCCGGTGTCGGTGCTCTCGCGGGAGCGGCCCGGTTGCGCGGGCGCCGGCTGCCGGAGAAGTTCAGCCTCGGCGACACCGTCCTGCTGTCGATCGCGACGCACAAGCTCAGCCGGTTGGTGGCCAAGGATGCCGTCACCAGCCCGCTGCGCGCGCCGTTCACCCGCTACGAGGAACCCGCCGGGGACGGCGAAGTCAACGAATCCGTGCGGGGGCACGGCATTCGCCACTCCGTCGGCGAGCTGATCAGCTGTCCGTTCTGCATGGCGGTGTGGATCGCGACGGCCCTCACCGGCGGCATGGTCCTGGCACCCCGGCTGACCCGGGCGGTCACGGTGGTGATGACGGCCGTCGCCTCGTCGGACCTGCTCCAGCTGGTCTACGATTCCGCCAAGGAACTGCCGTCCGCGGTGGGCGCCGCGCACTGACGGCCTGACAAGGCGCCGCCCGCGCGGAGATCTTCGGGTGCGGTCCTTCCGCCGCATCCGTTCCGCGCAGGCCGGGCGACCGCACCGCGGCCGCCACCCGCCGCCGCGCGTCGAACGAGGCCGGATGACGGTGTCGCGGCCACGGGAAGCCGATTCGCCGTGACCGCGACACGGACTACCGCTTGCCCCGCCCCGTCACGGCGTCGCGGACGCGGTCCATCAGCGCCGCCATGGGCCCCGCCGTCTTCTGCACGCCCGGGTTCGACGGGGTCGACGGATGGGGCCGCGTCGGTGCGGCCTTCTTGGCCTTGGCCATCTTCTCGCCCAACTCCGCCAGGTCGGCCTCGCTGACCGCGGCGCGCACCTTCGGCCACACCTGGTCCTGCTCGAACTCGATGTGCTCCCGGCCGTCGGCGATGATCCTGGTCAGCATCTCCTCGAAGTCGGACTGGTCGGGCTTCGCGTTGTTCAACGCGTGCAGGACCTGTTTGGCCGCATCCTCCTGGCCGACCGCGCGATCGGCGAGTTCGTCGCCGTCCGGCAGCGAGTTGCGCACCATGGGCCAGAAGTACTGTTCCTCGACGGCTTCGTGCTGGGACTCGGCGATGACCAGTTCGGTGACCAGGTCCTTGCGGGCCTGCAACTGGCCCTCGTCCGCTCCGGTCGCCGCCGTCGGTCCGAGTTGCAACTGGTGCAGCATCGCCAGCACCCGCTCGTGGTCGGCCCGCAGCAGTTCGATCGCATCCATCGTGCCCGCCTTCCTCGCTGGAATCCATCACGGGTCGACTACCCACGGCCGGGCGCGTCACACGGCCGGACTCAGCCGGCGATCCGCTGTCCGGCCAGCCAGCTGAGCACGTCCAGGGCCTGTGGCACGGTCCACGTGCCGGACTCCGGGTGCACGAGGTTGCGCCTGCCCTCCGCGTTCAGGAACGAGCCGAGTGCCGCGGGCAGCCTGTCCCCCGCGCCGACATGACCCGCACCGTCCAACGTGAACCGGTCGGTGCCGTCGGCGTCGACGAAGAAGACCAGGTCCGAGTGCGTCACGTCGTACGTCAACGGCCTGCCGGTGAGCCAGTCCTTCGGGGCGGGACCCGTTTCGGGGACCTTCTGGTGGTAGACGCCGAGGAAGCGCCACAACCGGTTCAGCGTGTCCGGCGACCCGGTCAGGACCGTCCAGTCCGCGGGCGGCGGATCGAACAGCGCCCGGTACGCGGCCAGCCGGGCCGGCGTGTCCCGCTCCGGGTCGACGGTGATGCTGGCGAACTCGATGCGGTCACCGAGCCCGGCGGCGGTCACGGCTCGCGCGGTGGCCACGACGTTCGCGGTGTCCAGCGGACACGTCTCCTGACAGAGCGTCATCATGTCCGAGATGACGACGATCCGGCCGTGGAACGCGGCCAGGCTCGTCGCCCGGCCGTGGTCGTCGACCAGCGGCAGCATCCGGACATCGGCGGGCAGCGCGCGGTCGTCCCGCGTGCCCACCGACGGAGCCGGCGGCCCCGGCGCGGCGGCCCCGCACCCGGCCAGCACCAGCGCGAGAGCCGCCACGCCGACCAACAGTCCGTTCCTCACCGACGATCGCCGCGAGACGCACACCCGGCCTCCTCCACACTCATGCCTGAGCCCTACCCGGAGCGCCGGTGGGAGAAACCGGGCGCACTGGGTATGCACCGCACATGCCTGTGTCGGCCGACGCTCGATGACCGCGGACATCTGGGCCTGGGCGGCCAGCGGCGCCACCACGTCCGTGGTGGCGCCGGGTCTCCTGCTGAGCACCCGGCGCTGGGTCGACTGGGACCGGCTGGCCGTCCGGGCCGGCCTGGCGTTGCCCGGTTTCGTGGTGCTGCACGCCCTGATCACCCTCGCGCTCGCGCAACGGCCGTCCGCGCCGCTGTGGCTGGCACTGCACGTGCCGCTGCTGCTCGGTGCCGTCGTCTACTGGCTGCCGGTGTTCGGCACCGTCCGCAGGCTCGACGACGCCATGCGGATGTTGTACCTGTTCCTGTCCGCGCCACCGCTGGACCTGGCCGGCGTGTTGGTCGTGATCCTGGGTGACCAGGACGGCGGCGTGGCGATGATCGTCGGCATGCTGCCGGCCGGCCTGGCGGCCGTCCTGGTCACCTGGCAGTGGATCAATAACGAGAACGCGATCGACGCGCTGCCCCGGAGCAGTGCTTGAGCCGCCGTCGCGGCGGGGTATGTCAGGGCATGGACTTTGCGGGCGAGACCATGGGCGTCGAGGAGGAACTCCTGCTCGTCGACCCCGAGTCGGGTACGACGGTGCCGGCTGCCGGCGCACTCCACGCCGCCGTCACCGCGGGACACCTGCCTCCCGGCGCGACCGTGCAGCGGGAGTTGTTGGACTCCCAGATCGAGGCGGCCACCGGGATCTGCGCCACCGCAGCCGAACTGCGCGACCACCTGGTCGCGGGGCGCCGGGTACTCGCCGACGCGGCACACGCGACGGGCGTGCTGGCCGTGCCGATGGGCACCGCGCCGCTGCCGAGGAATCCGGCGATCCGGCCGACCGGCGCGGACCGGTACGCCCGGATCGACGCGCTGTATGCCGAAGTGACCCGCGACTACGAGGCGTGCGGTCTGCACGTCCACGTCGGCGTGGCCGACCGGGACACCGCCGTCGCGGTGGTGGGCCACGTGAACCGGTGGCTGCCGACGCTGCTCGCGCTGTCGGTCAACTCGCCGTTCCACGACGGTCGCGACACCGGCTACGGGAGTTGGCGCATCGTGCAGCAGTCCCGGTTCCCCGGCTCCGGCCTGGCCCCGCATGCCGCCGACCATCAGGGTTTCGCCGCGCGGATCGCCCGGCTGGTGGACTGCGGTGCGCTCGCCGACGAGAGCCAGACGTTCTGGTTCGCCCGGCCGTCACCGCACCTGCCGACGGTCGAGTTCCGGGTCGCCGACACGGCCGTCACCGTGTCCGACGCCGTGCTACAGGCACTGCTGGCCAGGGCCCTCGTGCGTACCGCCCGCGCCGACCTGGCCCGGGGCCGGGAGGCGGACCCGGTCCCGACCGAACTGGCCCAGGTTGCGGTGTGGTCGGCCGCGCGGTACGGACCGTCCGGGCCGGGCGTCGACGTGGCCCGTGCCACCACCAAGCCCGCGACGGAGCTGGTGCGCGACCTTCTCGCGCACGTCCGCGACGCGCTGGCCGACACCGGCGACCTCGACCTGGTCCGGGAACTGCTGCGACGGCACGTCGACGGTGCGCGGCGCCAGCGGGCGCTGGCACCGTCGGTCGGCGTGGCGGGCGTCCCCCGCCAGTTGGCCCTCGAATCGCGCGTGAACCCGGCGGACGCGGGTACGCCCAGGATGAACCAGGAGGTGACATGACGACTGCCACCCTGCACCGGAGCGCGGTCCTGCCGACCGCGCGGGGTCCGCTGTCGGCGGCCGTGCTGGACGTGCTGCGCGAGCCGCCACACGAGTGGACGCCGCCGCTCGCGGCGGCCGGGCGAGCCGACCCGCTCGGCGACGACCTGCACCTGGCGCTGCATGTCTGCTACGAACTGCACTACCACGGTTTCGCGGGCGTCGACCCGGAATGGGAGTGGGAACCCACGCTGCTGCGGCTGCGGCGAGCGATGGAACAGGTGTTCGTCGCGGCCCTGCGTGAGCGGGTCGCAGGCGGCGACGAGGTCGTCGCCGAACTGGACGCGCTGCTGGTCGAACCGGTCCCGGGCCGGGGGCTGAGCCACTTCCTGCGGGACGACGCGGAGTGGTGGCAGATGCGAGAGTTCTTCGTGCACCGGTCGATCTACCACCTCAAGGAGGCCGACCCGCACGCGTGGGTGATCCCGCGGCTGTCCGGAAGGCCGAAGGCCGCGCTGGTCGCGGTGGAGTTCGACGAGTTCGGCGGCGGTCGCGCCGAACGGGTGCACGCCCAGCTGTTCGCCGACCTGCTCACGGCCGCCGGGCTGTCCGCCGAGCGCCTGCACTACGTGGAGCAGGTGCCGGCGTGCACGTTGGCGACGGTCAACATGATGTCCCTGTTCGGGCTGCACCGCCGCTGGCGCGCGGCACTGGTGGGCCACTTCGCGGCGGCCGAGATCACCACCGGCCCGAGCGCGCGACGGCTCGCCGACGCACTCGCCCGACTGGGCGCCCCACCGGAATGCCGACTGTTCTACACCGAGCACGTCGAGGCCGACGCTGTGCACGAACAGGTCATGCGGCGCGACGTCGTGGCCGGCCTGCTGGACCAGGACCCGGAACTGGCCGGCGACGTCGTGTTCGGCATCCAGGCAACCGAACTGCTGGAACAGCGGCTCACCGACCGCATCCAGGACAGCTGGCGCGACGGCCGGTCCTCACTGCGATCGTGAGGCTCACGGCCGGCGCGCCCGACGCCCATCACCAGCGACGGTCGCCCTCGCCGCGGCCGCGCGACTCACAGCCGACGCCCACGACTGGCGCGACAGTCGGCGCCCTCCGCGCGGCCGCGCGAC
>DASZXM010000793.1:0-17659 GCA_035546415.1 Pseudonocardiaceae bacterium | reverse complement strand
TCTCGTCGGGTGCGCGGTCCAGGAAGCTGGTGAGCAGGTCCACGCAGGTCGCGGCCGCCTCGCGCAGCGGCTGGGCGACCGTGGTCAGTCCCAGCGCGGCCGCGGCGGGCGAGTCGTCGAAGCCGATCACCGGCAGGCTCGACCCGCCCTTGCTGGCCCGGTCCCGGATCATCGACAGGGCACCGATGGCCAGCGTGTCGCTCGCGCACACCAGCGCGTCGGCGCCGTGCCGCTCGACCAGTTCCACGGCCGCGGCGTAGCCGTTGTCGGCCGTGTTCTCCGTTGAGGTCACCAGGTCGGCCGGGTCGACACCGGCCGCGCGCAGCGTCGTCTCCCAGCCGGACCGCCGGTCGTCGCCCACGCCGGAGCCCAGCGGCCAGCCGACGAAGCCGATCCGCCGGTATCCGTTGTCCAGCAAGCGTTCGGTGGCGGCTGTGGTGCCTGCCTTGCCGTCCACGTCCACCCACCAGTGCCGGGCGCGCACGCCCCACGGCCTGCCGAACGTCACGAACGGCACGCCCTGTTTGCGCAGCCACGTGGTGCGCCGGTCGCGGTGGTGGGTGCCGGTGAGCACGAACGCGTCCAGCTCGTAGGAGTTGAGCAGGTCGGCGTACGTGCCGATCTCGTCGGTGTCGCCGGTGGCGGTGAACACGAGCAGCCGGAAGCCCAGCCGTTCGGCGGACTCGGTGACGGCGTGCACGAACCGGTCCAGCACGGAGCCGGAGCCGTCGACGTCCGCGCTGAACGGCTCCATCCGCATGGCGATCAGGTTGGACCGGTGGGTACGCAGCTGCCGCGCGGCGCGGTGCGGCCGATAGCCGAGTTCGAGGATCGCCGCCTCGACGCGTTCCCTGGTGTCGGCCTGCACCCGGTGCGGGGCATTGAGCACATTGGACACCGTCTGCCGGGAGACGTTGGCGCGCTCGGCCACCGTGGTGATCGTCGGCCGTTGGTCGGCCATCTGCCTCCCTCCACTGTTTGAACGTTCAAACCGGCAGTCGATTTGATCGTTCAAATTGTTGCGCTACAGTCTTAACCCGTCCGGCCGCGCGCGTCAACCACGGGAGGCCACTTGGCTCGGCAACCGGCACTCCACGACCTTGACCTGTGCGTCCGTGCACCCACGGCGGTCGTCGCCGACCACACGGGACAGTTGACCGGTGCCGCCGGCCACGGCGTGCTGCACGCGGACATCCGGGTGCTGTCCCGCGCCGAACTCGTGCTCGACGGCAGCGATCTCACGCACCTGCGCACCGTCCGCGAAGGCACGGCGCGCACCCGTTTCGTGGCCCTGGCCAGAGATCTCGGCGACCCGGGCCCCGACCCGACGGTCCGCGTCGAGCGGTGTCGGGAGACCACGGTGGACGGTCTGGTGGAGGAGATCCACGTGGTGTCGACGGCCCGTGAGCCGGTGCGCACCCGGGTGAGCGTCGAGCTGACGGCCGACCTGGTGGACATGGCGCTGGTGAAGGCGGGCGGCGGTGGTGACCCGGTGCCGTTCCGGTCCGCCGCCGGCCTGGCCTGGGGTGCCGACGGCGTCACGGCCACGGCGACCGGCGACGGCGCCGGGCACGAGGTCACGCCCACCGGCGGCCGCCTGACCTGGCAGGTCGACGTGCCGCCCAGGGACGCCGCCGTCCTGCGCTGGCGGCTGCGGGTCACCGACCCGGCGGCCGTCGTCACCGCACCGGCCACCGAGGTCGAATGGTCGCGGCCGGAGGTCACGGCCGACGACCCCGCGCTGGCCGCCCTGCTCGATCAGTCCCTGGCCGATCTGGCCGCATTGCGGCTGGTCACCGTCGACCACCCGGACGAGACGTTCCTCGCGGCGGGCGCGCCGTGGTTCTTCACGCTGTTCGGTAGGGACAGCCTGTGGGCGGCGCGGCTGCTGCTCCCGCTGGGCACCGACCTGGCCGCGGCGACGCTGCGCGCACTGGCGGGTCGCCAGGGCACGGTGACCGACGCGGAGACCGCGCAGGCGCCGGGCAAGATCCTGCACGAGGTGCGCCGTGCCGGTTTCGTCGAGCCGAACACCGGCATCACGCTGCCATCGGTGTACTACGGGTCGATCGACGCGACGCCGCTGTGGGTGTGCCTGCTGCACGACGCGTGGCGCTGGGGCATGCCGGCCGACGAGGTGGCGGCGTTGCTGCCGGCCGCCGAGGCCGCGCTGCGCTGGCTGGTGCACGACGCGGACCCGGACGGCGACGGTTTCGTCGAGTACCTGGACGAGACCGGCCGCGGCCTGGCCAACCAGGGCTGGAAGGACTCCGGCGACTCGATCCGGTTCCGCGACGGCCGCCTCGCCGAGCCGCCGATCGCGCTGTGCGAGGTGCAGGGCTACGCGCACGAGGCCGCGGTGAAGGGCGCCGCGCTGTTCGAGGCGTTCGGCCGCCCCGGCGCGGACCGGCTGCTGGAGTACGCGCACGGCATGGCGGAGCGGTTCCGCGCCCGCTTCTGGGTGCAGGACGCGGTCGGGCCGTACCCGGCGATCGCCCTGGACGGTGCCAAACGCCCGGTCGACGCGCTGACCAGCAACATCGGCCATCTGATCGGCAGCGGCCTGCTGTCGCCCGACGAGATCGAGGTCGTCGCGGCACGGCTGGTGGCACCGGACATGTCGACCGGGTTCGGCCTGCGCACGATGTCGGCGGACGCGGGCGGCTTCTCGCCGCTGTCCTACCACTGCGGCTCGGTGTGGCCGCACGACACGGTGATCGTCGCGCAGGCGCTGGCCGACGCCGACCAGCCGGCGGCGGCCGCCGAGCTGGTCGGGGGCCTGCTGCGGGCGGCGCCGTCGTTCGGCCACCGCCTGCCCGAGCTGTTCGGCGCGGTGTCCGGCCTGCGCGAGCCGGTGCCGTACCCGGCGGCGTGCCAGCCCCAGGCGTGGGCGGCGGCCGCGGCCGTCGGCGTGCTGCGGGTCCTGACCGGCGTGCGCCCGGACGTGCCGAACGGCATCGTGCGGGTGGTGCCGGCGCCGGGCACGGTGGGCGCGGTGTCGGTGGAGGGGCTGCGGCTGGGCGGCGGCCGGTTGGACGTGGCGGTCGACGCCGCAGGTCACCCGGTCTCGGTCCGTGCGCCGATGGGGATCACGGTGGCCGGCCACGTTAGGGTTGCCCCGTGAGCTTCACGTTGCTGCCCGCGGTCGACGTGGCCGACGGCAAGGCTGTCCGGTTGGTGCAGGGTGAGTCCGGGTCGGAGACCGACTACGGCGACCCGTTGGACGCCGCCCTGGCGTGGCAGTCCGGCGGTGCCGAGTGGGTGCACCTGGTGGATCTGGACGCGGCGTTCGGCAGGGGCAGCAACCGGGAGCTGCTGGCCGAGGTGGTCGCCAAGCTGGACGTCCGGGTCGAGCTGTCCGGCGGCATCCGCGACGACGACTCGCTGGCAGCGGCGCTGGCCACCGGCTGCGCCCGGGTCAACCTGGGCACGGCGGCGCTGGAGCACCCGGACTGGTGTGCACGGGCGATCGCCGAGCACGGCGACAAGATCGCGGTCGGGCTGGACGTGCGGATCACCGAGCAGGGCCACCGGCTGGCCGCGCGTGGCTGGACCACCGACGGCGGCGACCTGTGGTCGGTGCTGGAGCGCCTGGACCAGGACGGTTGCGCGCGCTACGTGGTGACGGACGTGAGCAAGGACGGCACGTTGCAGGGCCCGAACGTGCAACTGCTGCGCGATGTGTGCGCGCGGACCGACGCGCACGTCATCGCGTCCGGTGGTGTGTCCAGTGTGGACGACCTGCGTGTGCTGGCCGCTCTGGCGCCCGACGGCGTGGAGGGTTCGATCGTCGGCAAGGCGTTGTACGCGGGGGCGTTCACGCTGCCCGCGGCGCTGGCCGCTGTGCGGGCCGTAACACCGCGGTAAGGCTGCCGGCCGTCACCACCCGCGCTAGCGTGGCTACATGCGAGTCGCTGTACTGGGTCTGGGCAACATGGGACGGGCGTTCGCGGCCCGCGCGCTGGAGCGCGGCCACCACGTGACGGTGTGGAACCGCAGCGCCGGCAAGGCGGGCGACCTGGTGGTGCAGGGTGCCACCGAGGTGTCCACGGTGGCGCAGGCGGCGTCCCGGGCCGAGGTGATCCTGGTGTCGCTGGCCGACGACGCGGCGGTGCTGGACGTGTGCCTGGGCCTGGACGGCGCGCTGGCGGCGATGCGCCCGGGCACGGTTCTGGTCGACGTCAGCACGGTGTCCCCGGACACGGCCCGCGAACTGGCGGCGGCCGGCCCGGAGGGTGCCGTGCTGGACGCCCCGGTGCAGGGCGCCCCGTCCCTGATCGCCGCCGGTGGCGGCCAGTTCCTGGTCGGCGGCGCCGCGGAGTCGGTCGGCAAGCTGGACCCGCTGTGGTCCGACCTGGGCGCCGGCTACACGCACTGCGGCCCGCCGGGCAGTGGCGCGGTGGTCAAGCTGGTGTCGAACCTGCAACTCATGATCGGCGTGACGGCCCTGGCCGAGGCGATCGCCACGGCCCGCCGCAACGGCATCGACGACGACCTGCTGCGCACGGTGTTCGCGGAGAGCGCGGTGGTCAGTGCGGCGTCCCGCCTGCGCCTGGACTCCCTGCTCAGCGACGACCACCCGGGCTGGTTCTCCCCGGAACTGGCCCGCAAGGACGTCCGCCACGCCATCGCCCTGGCCGAACAACAGGGCGTCCCGGTCCGTCTGGGGCCCGCCACGGAAAACCTGTTGACGGCCGTGATAGAAGCCGGCGGCCAGTGGCCGGACTTCTCGTCGGTCATCGAAGCCCTGGCAGCCACCCGCTCCGCCCACCAACAGGGCTGATCGAAAATCGGGCTGACCCCGATCACGGCCGCTGCCATACTGGGCCGGTGTTCGACACTCGCGTCGTGCCGATGGACCAGGTGAGCCGCCTGGTCCGATCCGAACTGCGCCGGGTGGCCGACCACCGGCCGCTGCTGCTGCCGGGCACGGGCAAGACGGCCACCTTCATCGCCTGGTTGGCCGACGACCTGCGGTTCTGCGAAACGCCGATGAAGGCGCTGCCCGTCGTCGCCGGACCGCGCCAGGAATGCCCACCATCCCACGACACCTGGCCCGACCTGGAGTACGCGGCCAGGTTCGACATGTCGACCGTGGCGCCCGCGTTCTACGACCTGGCTCCCGCCGGTGCCGGTCGCCACCGGTTCGTGCGCATCACCGCCAGGGACGCCGTGCGCCGCCTGTTCGACCGCGCGATGACGTTCGCCGACCGCTACCTGCTGCTGGCGTCGGCCCACTCGGACGTGGAGCGGCAGGCCAGTACACCGGGCCACGTCGCCGCGGTACGCCCACGCGGCCCGGACAGGTTCGCCATCCGGAGCGAGCCCTTGGCCTTCGCGAGTTCGTAGCCCTGCGTCCAGCGGATGACGAGAACCGCCGGGCCGGTCCAGGTCAGCGTCCGGCCACCGTCCAGGCGTGGACGAACTCTTTGTACAGGAACCGCCGCACCGAGTTGCCCGAGCCGATCAACTGGCGGCCGGCCTTACGAGCACCCAGCCAGAGGCCAGTGACCTTCGGTATGCCCGGAAGTGCCTCGGTCACCGACGCGACACCGTCCACGAGGTCACGTTCCACGGGTGACAGCTCCACGTCGCGAAGCCCGAGCCGCTCCAGCAGAGTACGCCGGGCGCCGTCGACGTCACGGACCAGCCGCGGGTAGTCCTCCTGCGTCACGCATCGCTCGACCGCACGCCGCAGCGCGGCTGCCCGCTCCCGGTAGTCCGCGATGCGTTCGGTGACCAGCGCCGTCCAGGCCGCATCCGTGAGCCTGCCGACCTCGTCGGGTCGCCAGAGCCGACCGCCCAGCAGCGGCAGTTCCAACGCGGGCGAGAGCGGCTGCGACATACGCTTCCTGGCCGGGAGGACAGATCCGGCGCAGCGTCCCACGAAGTGCGATCGCGGCGGCTCTGGCCCATTCGCCGAAGTCGTCCTCCTCGACCCCGTCCGACGTGCCGATGCGGTCCCGATGATGCCCCTCCGCCGATCTGACCTGCGTTGCCTGGAACTCTGCCCAGCCGGCTATTCGCGCCGCCAACGAGTTGCGTCCGTCGAGTTGCGCTCGGTCGCACTCGACCAATGGGGCCGATGACCCAGATCCGGTCCGCCCCCGATTCGTCCGCCGTTTCCGGACTCTTCGCGCGGTTCCATTTTCACATCAATTGCGATTTGGCGCCGTCAGTCCAGGTTGATGGCGATGCCGGCCGGGCCCGTCCTGCGCCTGCGGATGCGGCTGCCCAGGGTGGTCAGCCAGCCGATCAGGCCGTACTTCTTCGTGATCAGGTCGTGCACCTGACGGGCCTCGGTCTCGGACAGCAGGCGGGCGTGGCCCGGCACGTCGTCGCCGCGCCGTTGACCCCGCACCGTGCACGGCGCGACCAGCACCGTGCCGTCCCGGCGGATGCGCTTGATCTTCCCGGCCTCGGGTGCCGAGAACACCACCAGCTCGTCGCCGGACCGCGCCACCCACACCGGGGTCGGCACGGCCCGGCCGTCCTTGCGGAACGTCGTCAGCAGCACGTACTTCTCGGCCCCGAGCCGATCCAGGTCAGACGCCACCCGCCTAGTAGACCAGGCTCAGCGTCCACTGCTGGTTCGCACCGCCGTCGTTCGGCCACTGCAACACCGACGCACCCGACGACGTCGACGCCCCTTCGACGTCGGCCAGCAGCCCGCTGTGCACGTTGACCAGGTCGTACGTTCCGTTCCCGGCCGGTGTGAGCGTCCACTGCTGGTTGGTGCCGCCGTTGGACGTCCACTGGTCCAGCGCCACGCCCCGCGCGGTCGACTGGTCGGGCACGTCCAGCACCTTCCCGCTGTTCGGGCTGACCAGCGCGTACCCACCGCCGGACGCCCGCAGCGTCCACCGCTCGTTCGCGCCACCGTGGTAGGGCCACTGGATGATCGTCGCACCATCCGATGTGGACTGGTTGTCGACGTCCATCACCATGCCGCTGTTGCGGTTGGTCAGCACGTAGGTCGCCCCGGCGACCGGCACCGGCACCAGTGACCACTGCTGGTTCGCGCCGCCAGTGGCCGACCACTGGATGACCGGCGCACCGGCCGCCGTCGACCCGCCGCTGACGTCCGCGACCAACCCGTCCGACGACAGCGTGTAGTACCCGTCCGCTCGGGGCGCCACCGTCCACTGCTGGCCTGCCGATCCGGACGCCGTGGCCTGGTCGAGAGCGGCGCCGGACACGGTGTTCGGCGAGTTCAGCACCTTCCCGCTGCCCGCGTTGACGAGCGTGTCGGTGCCGTTGTCGTTGCCGAGTACCTGCCACTGCTGCGACGCGGCGCCGGACACCGGGTTCTGCACGACCGACGAGCCGCTCACGTCCAGCGCGTCACCGCTGTTCCGGTTCACCACCTCGTAGGTCGCCGAGACGTGCTGCGCGCCGATCGGGGTCACGGACAGGTTGTCGAAGTCCTGCGTCCGCCACCCGTTCGTGCCCAGGCCGACCTGCCCGTCGGCGTACGACGAGTCGGTCGCCGACCCGAGCGTCGTGCCGTCCAGCGACGCCATGATGGTGCTCCCGTCGAAGCTCAGCGCCAGGTGGTGCCACGTCCCGGTGCCGACAGCCGCGACGGAACCGCTGGCCAGCGTGGTCAGCGACGCGCCTGTCGTGTTCCGGACGATCGACCACGCACCGGTGTCGCTCACCTGGAGGTAGTAGTCGTCGATCCCGGCCACCGAGAACGGCTGCTGCGTCTGCACCCGGCCGAGCAGCTGCACCGCCCCGGCCTGCTCCAGGTACACGTCGGCCGACACCGTGTAGTTCGTCCAGCCCAGGTCGCCCAGCAGCGTGTACGGGTTCGACGGGTTGTCCCAGTTGATCGGCGCCTGCGCCGCCATCTGCCGCACGCACTGCCCGGACCGGCCGGGGCACGGCCGTACCTCGAACGACCCGTTCTGGTCGGACAGATAGCGCGCGTCGGTCCCGGGGCCGTCTGCGTCGAAGCTGTCGGCGTAGGGCAGTCCGAGCCCGCCCTGCGGCGGGCTTGCCGCCGTGCCCTTGGCCTGTCCGGTCGTCGTGCTGACGGTGTAGACGCGGCCCGGCTGCAGCGTCAGCGTGTACTGCCCGTTCACCGGTGTCACGTCGGCGCCGTGCACGAAGTAGCCGGCCGGGTCGGTGGCCGTCAGGTCGCTGGACCACACGTGCGCCGTGCCGGTGGACAGGCCGCCGCTGATGGTCAGCGTCACCGTCTGCGCGGCCGTCGCCGTCGTGGTCTCCAGGATCGTGGTGTAGTCCGAAGCGTTGGGGGACTTCAACGACACGTAGCTGCCGTTGCTCTCCGACCCGCCCAGATAGCCGCTGCCGGAGTCGAGGAACTGCCAGCCGGGCTGGGTGAACTGGGTGACCTGGGCCGTCGCCCACAGGTTCGCGCCGACGCTGTAGTTGCCGGCCCACGGCTGGTTCGCGACCATCAGGCCGGTCGTGTCGTACCCGAGGTTCGGGTAGATCGCGGCCAGCAGCGGCCAGTTGAGGTACGCCGTGTACTTCGCGTCGGTGTAGCCGCGGATGATCGACCGGATCAGCGGCCCGGCGCCCGTGTTGTCATCCTGTGAGCCGTTCTCACTGGCCCACAACGGTTTCCCGGTCGCCAGTGCGTTGGACGTGGTCGAGCACGACGTGGCATCACCGCCGTCACCGCCGCTGCACGGGTAGTGCGCGCCGATGATCTGCACGGCGCCGGCGAACGTCGGGTCGGACCGGATGTCGTCGGCGACCGACCAGTCGCTGTCCGCGCCGACGATCCGCACCGCACCGTATCCGTGGGTGTTCAACGCGGTCCGCAGGTTCTCGTACCACGTGACGTCGTAGCCGCGCTCGTTCCAGCCGCCGAGGTAGTCGATGGTCAGGCCGTGCGACGTGGCGCAGCCCAGCCAGTCGACCAGGTAGTCGATCATGTCGGTGGACCAGAAGTTCCCGCCGCCGATCCATCCGGGCGCGCCCCATGCCAGCCCGTACAGCTTGATCGCCGGGTTGCGCTGCTTGGCCTGCTCCATCAGCCACCACTCGTAGCCGGTGTCGCAGTTCACCGTGCCGGCCGTGTGCTCGATGCTGGACTCGGACCCGTCGGTGGAGTTCGTGTCGCCGCCGATCTCGACCTTGAGGATCTGCAGGCCGGCGCCGTAGTCCGGCTTGAACAGGTAGTCCAGGATCGCGTCGCGCTGCGGCTGTGGGTAGTCGGTCAGCAGGCGTGAGTTGCCACCGCCGCCGCTGATCGCGCCGATCCCGTCGAACGTCCGGCCGGTCGCCGTGCCGCTGACCGCGATCGACGTGCTGCCAGCGGCGTGGGCCGGCGCTCCTGGTGACACGAGAACGCCCACGGCCAGCACGGCCGCGGCGGCGATGCCCGACGCCGAACGGATCATGACCCTCGACGCTAGGCACCGCCGCAGCCGGCCAGTACCGCTGAACCGCCTTAACTCATGCCAATTGTCGCGTCGTGTCAGCGGGAAGTTCGCTCGGTGGCCAGTTCGCGCACCGCCTTGTGCGCGTTCTCCCGTGACTCGGCGGCGAAGTCCTTGAACTGGGCCAGGCCGGGGTCCACGTCCACGAGCGTCATCTCGGTGTTCACGAACGTCAGGTCCTTGATGCCCAGCGAACTGCCCAGGATGGACCGCAGCAGACGCTCCTGGAACTCGAAGCTCTCCCGGGGCGTACCCGGCCCGTACGCACCGCCGCGCGCGGCGGCGATCACGAACTTCTTGTCGGAGAACGGACCCACGCCGGTCTCCCGGTCGGCGCTGGTGGCCGGCGTGACGATCCGGTCCAGCCACGCCTTGAGCGTCGACGGGACGGAGAAGTTGTACATCGGCACGCCGATCAGCACGGTGTCGGCGGCCTCGACCTCGGCGATGAGCGCCTTGCTGACCGCCCAGCCGGCGCGCTGCGCGGCGGTGTGGTCCTCCGGCGGTGTCATCGCGGCCGTGAAGCTGTCGTGGTCCAGGTGGGGCACCGGGTCGACCGCCAGGTCCCGGTAGACGACCGTGCCGTGCGGGTGGGCGGCCCGCCAGTGCTCCGCGAACGCCGCGCTCACCTCCCTGGACACCGATCCCGACCAGCGCATGCTCGCGTCGAGGTGCAGCAGTTGTGGCATGACCCTCTTCCTTTGTCCCGCGTCAGAACATCTTGAACAAGAAGATACGCAACTTGTATCTTCTTGTTCAAGACGATCCGGTGTGAGAGAAATCATCGACTAAGATGGAGGTCGTGGAACCCGAGCTGCACGACGTCACGGCCTGCGATGCCGCGCGGTCGGTGTGCGGTGAGTTGGACGTCAACTGGATGCTGCACCGGGCCGCCCAGCGGTTCCGCGACGCGATCGACGCCGAGGCCCTGCGGCACGGCATCGGCATGCGCGGTCAGCTCGTCCTGGCGGCGCTGTCCCAGGAGCGCGGTCGCACGCAGCTCGCGCTGGGCGCGGCCCTGGCGCTGGACAAGACGACGCTGACCACCGTGCTGGACAAGCTGGAGGCGGCCGGCCTGATCCGTCGCCTGCCGGACCCGAGGGACCGCCGGGTGCGCATCCCGGAGATCACCGACCTGGGGCGCAGCCTGCACGCGGAGGTGTCGGCGGCGGTCCGTGACGTCACCGACCGGCAGTTGGCGGTGCTGGGCGCCGACGAGCGGAAGGTGTTCGAGGAATCACTGCGCCGGCTGGTGGCGGACTGCCCACCCGACGCCGGTCACCCAGCCGGTTCCTGCATGTGAAAGGCTGCGCGCGTGGCGGTCGCTGTACGTGTGATTCCGTGTCTTGACGTGGACGCGGGCCGGGTCGTGAAGGGCGTCAACTTCACCGACCTGGTCGACGCGGGCGACCCGGTCGAACTGGCAGCCGCGTACGACGCGGAAGGCGCGGACGAACTGACCTTCCTGGACGTCACGGCGTCCTCCGGCGACCGCGAGACGACCTACGACGTGGTCCGGCGCACGGCCGAACAGGTCTTCATCCCCCTGACGGTCGGCGGCGGCGTCCGCGCGGTCGACGACGTGAACCGCCTGCTGCGTGCCGGTGCCGACAAGGTCAGCATCAACACGGCGGCCATCGCCCGCCCGGAGTTGCTGCGCGAGGCGTCACACCGGTTCGGCGCCCAGTGCGTCGTGCTGTCGGTGGACGCCCGCCGCGTCCCGGAGGGCTCCGCGCCCACCCCGTCCGGCTTCGAGGTGACCACGCACGGCGGCCGCACCGGCACCGGCATCGACGCGGTCGAGTGGGCCGCCCGGGGCCAGGAGCTGGGCGTGGGCGAGATCCTGCTCAACTCGATGGACGCCGACGGCACCCGCGCCGGCTTCGACATCGAGCTGATCCGGCTGGTGCGGGCCGAGGTGGACGTGCCGCTGATCGCCAGCGGCGGTGCTGGCGCGCTGGGCCACTTCCCGCCTGCCGTCGACGCCGGCGCGGACGCCGTCCTGGCGGCCAGCGTGTTCCACTTCGGCCAGTTGCGCATCGGTGAGGTCAAGGGCGTGCTGGCACAGGCAGGCGTGGAGGTCCGATGATGGCCAGGAAGACCGACCGCCGCCGGGACCGCCGCAACGAGCCGCCGCCCCCGCCCAAGCCCACCCTGGCCCAGGCGTGGCGGCGCACGGAGGTCCGGGTCAGCAGCGGCCTGGTCGCCGCGACCGGCCTGATCTTCCTGGTGGCGAACCTGACGCTGTTGAGCAGCAACAGCTCCAGCATCCTGTACCTGCCGGTGGTCCTGGTCGTGCTGGACGCCCTGTCGTCGTGGATCATCCTGACCGGCAACCGCCCGCTGCGGACGCCCGCGCTGGTGGTCGTCGTGCTGAACGCCCTGGTGCTGATGGTCACCCTGCTGGGCAACGGTCCGCTGTGGTTCCGGATCCTGTCCGGCGTCCTGGCCGCGGCGTCGGTGTACGCACTGGTGATCCTGAACACGAAGCCGATCCGCGTCCACTTCGGCCTGGACACCGAGGACTAGACACGGAGGACCAGTGGTGCTCGACCAGCGGGTGGCCGACCGGCTGAAGCGCAACGCCGAAGGGCTGGTGTGCGCGGTGGCGCAGGCGCACGACACGGGCGAGGTCCTGATGGTCGCGTGGATGGACGACGAGGCCCTGGAGTTGACGCTCACCACGCGCAAGGCGACCTACTTCTCCCGCAGCCGGAACCGGTTGTGGGTCAAGGGGGAGACGTCCGGCCACACGCAGTACGTCCGCGAGGTCCGGCTGGACTGCGACGGCGACACCGTGCTGCTGCGGGTCGACCAGACCGACGGCGCCTGCCACACCGGCGACCGCACGTGCTTCGACGCGGACGTGCTGCTTCCCGACGACTCAGCGGACTGACAGGTCCGCGGTCAGGTACCGCTGCAACGTGGGCGCCACCAGCGCCACCAGGTCCTCCACGTCGGCCGACGCGATGGGTTCCAGCCGCAGCACGTACCGGACGAACCCCAGCCCGACCACCTGCGAGCCGCACAGCGCGGCCCGCACGTCGGGCCGGTCGGCGCCCACCGTCTTCGCGACCCGCCCGAACAGCGTGCCGGCGAAGAAGTCCGCCATCATCCGCGCCGCCATGTCCTGGCTGGCGACGCTGAGCATCAGGGTGGCGAACCGGCCCTCGTGCGTGTCCCACAGCGTCACGAAGGTCCGGACGACCCGCTCGGCCAGTGTCGAGACGTCCCCGGACACCAGCTCGTCGATCAGCTCGGTCGGGTCGAACGGCAGCTCGATGGCGGCCGCGAACAGCCCCTGCTTCCCGCCGAACCAGTGGTTCACCATCGCGGCGTCCACGCCGGCGCGGGCCGCGATGGTCCGCACGGTCGCCCCCTGGTACCCCTGTTCGGCGAACACCGCCCGGGCCGCTTCCACCAGCGCCGCCCGGGTGTCCTCACCGCCGGACCGGCGTCCGCGCCGCCGCGGCGACGTCGTGCCAGGGTCCGTCATGCGAGGGCCCGCCATACCGTGGTCCGGCGCGGCGTGGTGGCCGCCACTCCCGGCGCCGACGGCGCACAACCAGCGATCACCACCGGATCCCTCCCCGATTTCAACAATAGATGAAATATAGGGCCGATGCTGTCCGTGGTCAACGGAACGGGCAGAATGACAGCCATGGCTGGCGATCTGGGCGGCGGCGCCGCGAGCAACACCGCGAACGGCACCACCCCTCGGCGCGGCATGGGTGCCGTGACACCGACCCGCGAGGAGTTCCGCGCGCTGGCGGCCGAACGCCGGGTCATCCCGGTGGTCCGCAGGCTGCTCGCCGACGACGAGACCCCGCTGAGCGTCTACCGCAAGCTGGCCGGCAACCGGCCGGGCACGTTCCTGCTGGAGTCGGCCGAGAACGGCCAGTCCTGGTCGCGCTGGTCGTTCGTGGGCGTGCACTGCGCGGCCGCGCTGACCGCGGTGGGCGGCGAGGCCACCTGGGTGGGCAACCCGCCGGTCGGCCTGCCCTCCGGCGGCGACCCGCTGGTCGCGCTGCGGGAGACGATCCAGGCCCTGCACACCCACCCGCTGCCCGGTATGCCCCCGCTGACCGGCGGCATGGTCGGCTACATCGCCTACGACGCCGTCCGCAGGCTGGAGCGCCTGCCCGAACTGGCGGCCGACGATCTGCGGGTGCCCGAGTTGGTCATGCTGCTGGCCACCGACCTCGCCGCGCTGGACCACCACGAGGGCACCATCACGCTCATCGCGAACGCCGTCAACTGGGACGACTCACCCGAGCGGGTGGACGCCGCCTACGACGACGCCGTGGCCCGGCTGGACCGCATGACCGACGGCCTCTACACGGGGTCGATGCCCACGGTCGCCGTGTTCGACCGGCCCAAGCCGGAGTTCACGCGCCGCCGCACGCAGGAGGAGCACTACGCGGCCGTGAACGCGGCCAAGGAGGCGATCAAGGCGGGCGAGGCGTTCCAGGTGGTTGTGTCGCAACGGTTCGAGATGCGCACGACGGCCGACTCGCTGGACATCTACCGCATCCTGCGCACCACCAACCCCAGCCCGTACATGTATCTGTTGCGGCTGGACGGCTTCGACATCGTCGGGTCCAGCCCCGAGGCACTGGTCACCGTCCGGGACGGCCACGCCACCACCCACCCGATCGCGGGCACCCGGTGGCGCGGTGTCGACCCGGAGGAGGACGCGCTGCTGGAGAAGGACCTGCTGGCCGACGCGAAGGAACGCGCCGAGCACCTGATGCTGGTCGACCTGGGCCGCAACGACCTGGGCCGGGTGTGCAAGCCGGGCAGCGTGCACGTGGTCGATTTCTTCCGGGTCGAGCGTTACAGCCACGTCATGCACATCGTGTCCACGGTGACCGGTGAGCTGGCGTCCGGCCGCACCGCGTACGACGCCGTCGCCGCGTGCTTCCCGGCCGGGACGCTGTCCGGCGCGCCGAAGCCCAGGGCGATGGAGCTGATCGAGGAACTGGAGCCGACCCGCCGCGGCATCTACGGCGGTGTCGTCGGCTACCTGGACTTCGCCGGTGACGCGGACACCGCGATCACCATCCGGACCGCGCTGGTCCGGGACGGCGTCGCGTACGTGCAGGCCGGCGGTGGCATCGTGGCCGACTCCGACCCGGCGGCCGAGGACGACGAGACGCTGAACAAGGCGCGCGCCGTGCTGTCCGCGATCGCCACGGCCGAGACGATGGCACCCCCGGTGCCGGTCGACGGCGGTGCGGGCGCCACCCAGCCCGCCGGGGGTGGCGTGCATGTCTGAGCAGGTCACCGTCCCGGCCCGGCCGGCACGTCCGGGGCTTCGTCCGCTGTGGACGGTGGTCGTCCTGCTCGTGCTCGGCGCGGGTGCGCTGTGGCTGTCGTCGCGGCTGACGTGGTCGTGGGAGCGGCAATTGACACCGTTGCGCGGCACCGTCACCGTCACCCGGAACGGTGGCGACGTATCGACCGCGCTCGTGCCGCTCGCGTTGGTGTCGCTCGCCGCCGTGGCCGCCGTGCTGGCGATCGGCGGGTGGTGGCGCCGGGTGGTCGGTGTGTTGATCGGAATCGCCGGACTGGCGGCGGTCTGGTCCGGGGTGGCCGACGTGGCCACCGTGTTCGCTGCGCATCCGGACGGTTACCCCCGGTCGCAGGTGCTCAGTGGACACGGGCTCGCCGTGCTGGCGGGTCTGCTGGTCGTCGCGGCGGCCGTCCTGGTCGTCCGCAACGCCGACCGCATGCCCAGGCTCGGCGGCAGCTACCAGACACCGTCGGCGGCGAAGCGTCGCAAGGACCCGGATGCCGAACTGTGGCAGGCGTTGTCCGAAGGCAGGGACCCGACCGACGCCGAGTGATAAAGGCTTTGTATAGCCCTTTTCCCAACCCAGAACCGACCGACAAGTTGCCCAGGGTTAGCATCCTTGCGGCGGGAAGGGGATGTGTCGTGAACAACTTGGAGTGCGTCAGTGCGTACCAGCGAAACCAGAGGGTCGGCACCGTATCCGAGTTGACACACAGGGTGATGCTGTGAGTGTGCTTGAGTCGATCATCGACGGGGTGCGAGAGGACCTGGCGGTCCGCGAGGCAGCCCTGCCGTTCGACGAACTGAAGGAACTGAGCACCAAGGCTCCGCCGCCGATCGACGTCATCGCGGCGCTCAACGCGCCCGGTGTCGGCGTGATCGCGGAGGTGAAGCGGCGCAGCCCGTCCAAGGGCGACCTGGCGGACATCCCCGAGCCGGACGTGCTGGCCCGGGACTACGCGGACGCGGGCGCCCGGGTGATCAGCGTGCTGACCGAGCAGCGGCGGTTCGGCGGTTCGCTCGCCGACTTCGACGCCGTGCGCAAGGCCGTGGCCGACGTTCCGTTGCTGCGCAAGGATTTCATCGTCAGCCCGTACCAGGTGCACGAGGCGCGGCTGCACGGCGCGGACATGATCCTGCTGATCGTGGCGGCGCTGGAGCAGAACGCCCTGGAGGCGCTGCTGGACCGGGTCGAGTCGCTCGGCATGACGGCCCTGGTCGAGGTGCACACGGCCGAGGAGGCCGACCGGGCGCTGGAGGCGGGCGCGAAGGTGATGGGCGTGAACGCGCGCAACCTGCACACCCTTGAGGTGGACCGGGACGTGTTCGGCCGGATCGCTCCTGGCCTGCCGTTCGAGGTGCTGAAGATCGCCGAGTCCGGGGTGCGCGGGCCCGCGGACCTGATGGCGTACGCCGGGTACGGCGCCGACGCGGTGCTGGTCGGCGAGGGTTTGGTGACCAGCGCGGACCCGAAGACCGCGGTGGTGCAGCTGGTGACCGCGGGCTCGCATCCGGCGTGCCCCCGGCCGGCCAGGTAACCGAGGGGAGACGTCCGACATGGTGGCGACCGACGTGTCCGGCCAGCAGCAGGCGCAGGACCACTCGCACGATCCGGACGAGCGCGGCTATTTCGGCGCGTTCGGCGGCCGGTTCATGCCCGAGGCGTTGATCGCCGCGCTGGACGAGGTGGCGAGCGAGTACGACAAGGCGCGGATCGACCCGGAGTTCCTGGCCGAGTTCAACCGCCTGCTGCACGAGTACGCCGGCCGGCCATCGCTGCTGACCGACGTGCCGAGGTTCAGCGAGCACGCGGGCGGCGCGCGTGTGCTGCTCACGCGCGAGGACCTCAACCACACCGGCTCCCACAAGATCAACAACGTGCTGGGCCAGGCGCTGCTGACCAAGCGCATGGGCAAGAAGCGGTTGATCGCGGAGACCGGCGCCGGCCAGCACGGTGTCGCGACGGCGACGGCGGCCGCGCTGATGGGCTTCGACTGCACGATCTACATGGGCGAGGTCGACACCCGGCGGCAGGCGCTGAACGTGGCCCGGATGCGGCTGCTGGGCGCCGAGGTCATCCCGGTGAAGACGGGGTCGCGGACGCTGAAGGACGCGATCAACGAGGCGTTCCGCGACTGGGTCGCGAACGTCGACACCACCCACTACCTGTTGGGTACGGCGGCCGGTTCGCACCCGTTCCCGGTGATGGTGCGCAACTTCCACCGGGTCATCGGCATCGAGGCGCGGGCCCAGATGCTGGAGCGGGTCGGCCGCCTGCCCGACGTGGTCGCGGCGTGCGTGGGCGGCGGTTCGAACGCGATCGGCATCTTCCACGGTTTCCTCGACGACCCGGGCGTCCGCCTGGTCGGCCTGGAGCCGGGCGGCAAGGGTATCGACACCGGTGAGCACGGCGCGACGCTGACTCAGGGCAGCCCCGGCCTGTTGCACGGCTCCCGGTCCTACCTGCTGCAGGACGACGACGGCCAGATCACCGAGGCGTACTCGATCTCGGCGGGCCTGGACTACCCGGGCGTCGGCCCGGAGCACTCGTGGCTGAAGGACACCGGCCGTGCCGAGTACCGCCCGGTCACGGACGCGGAGGCGATGGACGCGCTGCGCCTGCTGTCCCGCACCGAGGGCATCATCCCGGCGATCGAGTCGGCACACGCCCTGGCGGGCGCGCTGCGGATCGGCCGGGAACTGGGCCCGGACGGGGTGATCCTGGTGAACCTGTCCGGCCGCGGCGACAAGGACATGGACACCGCGAACAAATGGTTCAACCTGGTACCCGAGGGGGAGAACTGATGGGCAGGCTGGATCCGCTGTTCGCGGCGACCCGGGCGGAGGGCCGTGCCGCCCTGGTCGGCTACCTGCCGGCGGGCTACCCGACCGTGGCCGGTTCGAAGGACCTGTTCGCGGCGATGCTGGACGCCGGCTGCGACCTGGT
>DASZXM010000792.1:0-18582 GCA_035546415.1 Pseudonocardiaceae bacterium | reverse complement strand
CCTGGTGGCGGCGGCGACCGAGATCGGTTTCCCGGTGCTGCTCAAGCCGTCCGCCGGTGGCGGCGGGAAAGGTATGCGGCTGGTCGGGTCGGCGGACGGGTTGGCCGACGCGATCACGTCCGCCCGGCGCGAGGCCGCCGCGTCGTTCGGGGACGACACATTGCTGGTGGAGCGGTTCGTCAGCCGGCCAAGGCACATCGAGATCCAGGTGCTCGCCGACACCCACGGCACCGTTGTGCACCTGGGGGAACGCGAGTGCAGCCTGCAGCGGCGGCACCAGAAGATCGTCGAAGAGGCGCCGTCGCCGTTCCTGGACGAGGCGACCCGGCAGCGGATGGGCCAGGCGGCCGTCGACGCGGCGAAGGCGGTCGGGTACACCGGTGCCGGCACGGTCGAGTTCATCGTGTCCGGCGACCGGCCGGACGAGTTCTTCTTCATGGAGATGAACACGCGCCTCCAGGTCGAACACCCGGTCACCGAACTGGTCACCGGCATCGACCTGGTCGAAGAGCAGGTGCGGGTGGCCGCGGGGGAGCGCCTGACGGTCCGGCCCGCGCCGCCGCGCGGGCACGCGATCGAGGTCCGTGTCTATGCCGAGGACCCGGCGCGCGGCTTCCTGCCGACCGGGGGCCGGGTGCTGGCGCTGCGCGAGCCGGAGCGGCTGCGTGTCGACTCCGCGCTGCTGCCCGGCATGGCGGTGAGCAGTGACTACGACCCGATGCTGGCGAAGTACGTCGCGCACGGGGCGACGCGCGACGAGGCGCTGCGGCGGCTGCGGGCCGGCCTGCGCGACGCCGAGATCCTCGGTGTCACCACGAACCTCGGGTTCCTGCAACGGTTGCTGGCCGACCCGGACGTGGTGGCCGGACGCCTGGACACCGGTCTGGTGGAGCGGAAGCCGGAGTTGGCGGCCGACGAGATCCCGGCCGACGTGCTGGTGGCCGCCGTCCTGGAACGCGCCCTCGCGCTGGAGCCGGCGTCCTCGGACCCGTGGGACATCCCGGGCGGCTGGCGCATCGGGGAACCCGCGTGGACGACGTGGACCATCGGCGACACCGAGGTCCGGCTGCGCGGCCGCGCGAACGCCGCCGAGGTGGTCGTCGGCGACGCCGAGCCGATCACGGCGTCGGCACGCTGGGACGGCACGCACCTCGTCCTCACCCACGGCGGCACGACCCGCGCGTACGCGTGCGCCCGGGACGGCGCCGTGCTCTGGCTGGGCATCGACGGCCGGGCGTGGGCGCTCACCGAGACCGAACGGCTGTCCGCGGGCGGCTCGCAGGCCGCCGCCGACGCCGGACCGCTGACCAGCCCCATGCCCGGCACCGTGCTCGACGTGCGGGTCGCGCGGGGCGACACCGTCACGGCGGGCACACCGCTGCTGGTGGTGGAGGCGATGAAGATGGAGCACGCCGTCACGGCACGTGTCGACGGCGTGGTCACCGAACTGTACGTGCGGGCCGGCCAACAGGTCGCGCTCGACGAACCGCTGGCCGTGGTGACCCCAGGGGGCGAAGGATGATCGACAACAGGCTGGACGAAGAGCACGAGGCGCTGCGCAAGACCGTCGAGGACTTCGCACGGCACGAGGTGGCGCCGGTGATCGGCGACTACTACGAACGCAACGAGTTCCCGTACGACATCATCGCCGCGATGGGCCGGATGGGCCTGTTCGGCCTGCCGTTCGCCGAGGAGTACGGCGGCATGGGCGGCGACTACTTCGCGCTGTGCCTGGCGCTGGAGGAACTGGCCCGGGTGGACTCGTCGGTCGCGATCACGCTGGAGGCCGGTGTCTCGCTGGGCGCGATGCCGTTGTACCGCTTCGGTTCCGACGCGCAGAAGGCGACGTGGCTGCCCGCGCTGTGCGCCGGCGAGCGCCTGGGCGCGTTCGGCCTCACCGAACCCGGCGGCGGTTCGGACGCCGGCGCCACGCGCACGACGGCCCGCCTGGACGGCGACGAGTGGGTGATCAACGGTTCGAAGGCGTTCATCACCAACTCCGGCACCGACATCACGTCACTGGTCACGGTGACGGCCGTGACGGGCACGAAGGCCGACGGGCGCAAGGAGATCTCCTCGATCATCGTGCCGGCCGGCACACCGGGCTTCACGGTGTCGAAGAAGTACTCGAAGGTCGGCTGGAACGCGTCCGACACCCGGGAACTGTCCTTCGCGGACTGCCGGGTGCCGGCGGAGAACCTGCTCGGCGAACGCGGCCGCGGCTACGCGCAGTTCCTGTCGATCCTGGACGAGGGCCGGGTCGCGATCGCGGCGCTGTCGGTGGGCCTGGCGCAGGGTTGTGTCGACGAGTGCGTGCGGTACGCCCGGGAGCGGGAGGCGTTCGGCCACAAGATCGGCGACTACCAGGCGATCCAGTTCAAGATCGCCGACATGGAGGTCCGCGCGCACACGGCGCGCCTGGCGTACTACCACGCGGCGGCGATGATGCTGCGCGGCGAGCCGTTCAAGAAGGAGGCGGCGATCGCGAAGCTGGTGTCGTCCAACGCGGCGATGGACAACGCCCGGGACGCGACCCAGGTGTTCGGCGGCTACGGCTTCATGAACGAGTACCCGGTCGGCCGGTTCTACCGGGACGCGAAGATCCTGGAGATCGGCGAGGGCACCAGCGAGGTGCAGCGCATGCTGATCGCGCGCCAGCTCGACCTGTGAGCCGGCCTCGGTCGTCCGGCTTCGGCCTCACCGGCAAATAGTAAGTGATAGCGTACTAGTTGTGCTGAGGTTTCCGATGCGCCGGCAGTGCCCGTTCGACCCGCCCGCCGAGCTGGCCCGCCTGCGGACGGAGGCACCGATCAGCCGCGTGACGCTCTGGGACGGCAGCACGCCGTGGCTGGTGACGCGGTACGCGGACGTCCGGGCCGTCCTCGTCGACCAGCGGTTCAGCGCCGACCCGACGCGGCCCGGCTTCCCACTGGGCAGCCCGGCCAGCAAGCTGCGCCGGGAGCGCGGCGGCGGGTCGTTCATCCGCATGGACGACCCGGAGCACGCCCGCTACCGCCGCACCCTGGTCGGCGAGTTCACGGCACGCCGCGTCGAGTCGATGCGGCCGATGGTCACCGAGATCGTCGACGGTCTGCTCGACGCGATGGCCGCCGGCGACCGGCCCACCGACCTGGTGCGGGCGTTCGCGCTGCCGCTGCCGTCCATGGTGATCTGCCGGCAGCTCGGCGTCCCCTACGCCGACCACGATTTCTTCCAGCGGCAGAGCAGGGCGATGCTGGACACGACGGCCGACCCGGAGGCGGCGGTGCGCGCCAGCCGGGAACTGGCCGGCTATCTGCTCGACCTGGTGCGCGCCAAGCGGAAGGCCCCCGAGGACGACCTGATCAGCAGGCTCGTCACCGGCCACGTCGACACCGGTGAACTCACCGTCCGGGACGCCGTCGCCATGTCCGTGCTGTTGCTGGTCGCCGGCCACGAGACGACCGCCAACATGATCGGGCTGGGCACGCTGATGCTGCTGCGCAACCCCGGGTGGGCGGCGCGTGTCGGCGAACCCGGTGCGGTCGAGGAGCTGTTGCGGCTGACCACCATCACGCACGGCGGCAGGCGCCGGGTGGCCGTCGCGGACGTCGAACTGGCCGGCGTGCTGATCCGGGCCGGCGAGGGTGTCATCGCCGCCGCGGACGCGGCCAACCGGGACCCCGCGGTGTTCGACGACCCGGACGGCTTCCACCCGGACCGCGCTGGACGACACGTCGCGTTCGGCTACGGCGTGCACCAGTGTCTGGGCCAGACACTGGCCCGGCTCGAACTGCGAATCGCGTATCCGGCGCTGCTGCGCCGCTTTCCCGGTCTGCGGACGGCGAGCGACGACATCGAGTTCCTAGACCACATGCCCGTCTACGGCGTCCGCGCGCTGTCGGTCACCTGGTGAACCGTCACGGCCACAGCAGGCTGTGCGACCACGTGCCGTTGTTCACGGTGTAGCGGACGCGGACGTGCTGCCGGGCCGGGTCGCCCTGGAAGAACTGCACCTCCCTGGGGCGCAACTGGTACCGGGTCCAGTCCGCGGCCACCAGGTCCGGGTCCGCGGCGAGCCTGGCTTCCGCGCGGTGCAGTGCCGCCTCCAGGTGGCGCCGGTCGGCCAGGTGCTGGCTCTGCCGGCCGACGAGCGCCTCGGCTCGTCCGCCGGGCGCCCGGGCCAGGAAGTCCCGGGCGGCGTCCTCCGGTGTGCCCCGGTACACCTGGCCGCGCACCCGCACCTGCCGGCCGTGCACCGGCCAGTAGCACGTCAGCGCGGCCCACGGATTGTTCGCCAGCTGGGCGCCCTTCGGGCCGGCCGAACTGCTCGCGAACCACCAGCCGTCCTCGTCGACGTCCTTCAGGATCAGTGCCCGGGCGTCCGGATGCCCCGCGCCATCCACTGTGGACAGCACAACCACGTGCGGTTCGACGGCACCCGCGTCGATCGCGGCGACGAGCCATTCGGTGAACAGTGTGGTCGGGTGATCGGGCACGGTGTCCGGGTCGAACGTCGGGAGATTCCCGCCAAACACCCGAATCGACCGCAATCTACCCGCCAGATCACTCATCGGAGCGGCTCCATTCGGATGTCGAGGGTGTACAGAAGGTAACAGAATCGATCCTTCCTACGACCGTTTCTTCACTAATGGGTGACGGACCGCTTAGATTCCCCGGTGGCCGCCGACACCCCCGTCGGCCGGAAGTAAGGGGCACCCTGCAGTGCGAAAAACCCCCGCAGTAGTCGTAGCTCTCGCGGTGGCCGGCGGGTTGGCCGCGTCCATCCCGGCAGCCGCGGCGGATGGACCGTCGACGATCCCGCAGTCCCATCCGCAGTGGGCCACCCCGAAGAGCAAGGTCGCCGATGTCGCGGGCAGCTCGTCGGTGACGTTTCGGGTCTACCTGAAGACCCGCGACGAGGCAGGCGCCGAGGCGCTCGCCAACGCGGTCTCCAACCCCAGCGATGCGTCCTACGCGCACTACCTGTCGCCCGACCAGGTGCGGCAGCGGTTCGCGCCCACCCGGGCCCAGGTCGACTCGGTGCGCGACTGGCTCGGCTCCGCCGGGTTCAGCATCGACAGCGTCCCGTCGAACAACGCGTTCGTCGAGGCCACCGGTAGCGCGGCGAAGGTGGACAGCGCCTTCCACGTACAGCTGGGTGAGTACCAGGTCGACGGCATGAAGCTGCGCGCGACCGACACGGACCTGTCGATCCCCGGCTCGCTGTCGTCCACGGTCCTGTCGGTGATCGGCGTGGACCAGGCCGAGACCCTGATGAAGCCGGCCAGCGTCGGCGCGTCCGGCGACGTCAGCTCGAACGCGAGCCCCGGCGCCGGCTCCCACGGCGGCTCGGACGCCGTCGCGCCGCCCGCCGGTTTCCACAACGCGCAGCCGTGCAGCCAGTACTGGGCGCAGAAGATCGACACGACCGATCCGGCGTTCCAGGGCCAGCACCTGCCGTACGCGCCGTGCGGCTACCTGCCCAGCCAGGTGCGTGGTGCCTACGGCATCAGCGGCACCGTCGCGGCCGGCATCGACGGCCGGGGCACCACGGTCGCGATCGTGGACGCGTTCGGCTCGCCGACCCTGTACCAGGACGCGGCGCAGTACGCCCGGATCAACGACCCGTCGCATCCCCTGCTCAAGTCGCAGTTCAGCGAGCAGATCGCCCCGCCGACGCCCGGGTCGGAGGACCCCGACCAGTGTGACGCCGCCGGTTGGTACGGTGAGCAGTCGCTGGACGTCGAAGCGGTGCACGCGATGGCACCCGGTGCGCACATCCTCTTCGTCGGTGGCGCCGACTGCCAGGACCTGACCCTGGACGAGTCGCTGAACAGCATCGTGGCCGCGCACAGCGCGAACCTCGTCTCGAACTCGTACGGCGACCTGGGCGAGGACCTGCCCGCCAGCGAGATCCAGGCGTTCCACCAGATCGCGGTGCAGGCGGCGCTGGAAGGCATCGGCCTGTACTTCTCCAGCGGCGACAGCGGTGACGAGGTCGCCAACATCGGCCGGCCCGAGCCGGACTTCTCCGCGTCCGACCCGTTCGTCACGGCCGTCGGCGGCACCAGCATGGGCATCGGCAAGAACAACAAGGTCGTCGTCCAGACCGGTTGGGAGTCCGGCAAGTCCACGCTGACCAACGGTGCCTGGCCCGCTCCGGCCTACCTGTACGGCGCCGGTGGCGGCACCAGCCGGGTGTTCTCCGAGCCGTGGTACCAGAAGGGTGTCGTGCCGGACGCGCTGGCGAAGCAGAACCAGACCGGCAACCACCGCGGTCGTGTCGTCCCGGACATCTCGATGCTGGCCGACCCGAACACCGGCTTCGAGATCGGCATCACGCAGACGTTCCCGGATGGCGTGCACTACGACCAGTACCGCATCGGTGGCACCAGCCTCGCGTGTCCGCTGCTGGCCGGCATGATGGCCGACGCGGACCAGTTGGACCACTACCACCACGGGTTCATCAACCCGCTGCTGTACAAGTTCACGGCCCACACGCCGGCGATCAAGGACGTCCGGCCGGCCGGCGGTGGCGTGGTGCGCGTGGACTACGTGAACGGCGTCGACGCGGGCGACGGTTACGTCGAGTCGGTGCGTACGTTCAACGACCCCGACCAGGTCATCCACACCACGAAGGGCTACGACGACGTGACCGGCGTCGGTACCCCGAGCGGTGCGCTGTTCCTGGCGCTGTCGTAACGGTTTCCGGTTGACAAGGGCGGCGCTCCGTTGCGGGGCGCCGCCCTTTCGTTGTCGGTCGGGGGAAGTACGGTTCGTGGCGTGGAACCGTCCTATTTGCAGGCGACCCGGGCCGCCTACGACACCGTTGCCGTCAGCTACGCCGAACAGGCGCGTGGTGAGCTCGCGAAGTCGCCGACCGACAGAGCCATGCTGGCGTTGTTCGCGGAGCTGGTGGGGGGTCCGGTCGCGGACATCGGCTGCGGGCCCGGGCGGATCACCGGCCATCTGGTGACGCTCGGATTGGACGCGTTCGGCATCGACCTGTCGCCCGCGATGGTCGCGGTCGCCCGGGAGGCGTACCCGGATCTGCGGTTCGACGTCGGCTCCATGACCGACCTGGACCTCGCGGACGGCAGCCTCGGTGGAGTCGTGGCGTGGTACTCGATCATCCACACGCCACCGGAGTCGCTGGCCGGCGTGTTCGCCGAGTTCTGCCGGGTACTGGTCCCCGGAGGTCAGCTGCTGCTGGCGTTCCAGGTGGGGGACGAACGCCGGCACATCGAGTCGGCCTACGGCCACGACGACCTGTCCCTGGACGCGTACCGGTTGGCGCCGGATCTCGTGGTGTCGCTGCTGGGCCGGGCCGGGTTCATCGCGCACGCCCGGCTCGTGCGCGAGCCCGAGGTCGGGGAGAAGACGCAGCAGGCCTACCTGTTGGCGCGCAAGCCCTGACCCTGTTCGCACAGCACGGTCGTCGGGTGGCCGGTCGCGTCGAGGGCCGACGCTAGCCGGTCACCCAGCAGGGGCGTGGTCCTCGCCCGTGCCTCGGGGATCGTGTGGAAGGCGGCGGACAGGATCTCGCCGTCCGGGAACGTGAGGGAGTCGACCTCGGTCTCGGTCATGATGCCCCCGTCGAAGACGAACACGACGGCGTCGGTGTCGTCGCGGTGGACGTAGTCGACGACCAGGAGCCGGCCGAACGGCCGGTGCCAGTCCAGTTCCTCGGCCAGTTCGCGGGTCGCCGCCCGCCAGGGGGACTCGTTGTCCTCGACCACCCCGCCGGGGATGTCCCAGCTCGGCTTGTACGAGGGTTCGACCAGGAGGATGCGGTCGTCGGGGTCGCGGAACAGGACCCCGGCGGCCATGCGTTTGCGGGCCAGGGAGGCGATGTACTGGTCCGTCGGTAACAGGCCGGGCGGGGTCACGGCGCCCATCGTGGCACGCTCGCCGTTTCATCGCCTATGCCTGCGAAGAGGGCCGGGCACACGCCCGGCCCTCTTCGCGGAACCCCGGTCAGGCGTTGCCCGCCGACCACTTCGACCAGGACACCGCCCAGTCGCCGTACTTGTCCCAGATCGGCAGTGCCGGGCCGCCGGAGTTGGTCACCTCCACCACGTCACCGATGTTGAAGTGCTGGAAGAACCACTTGGCGTCCGCCTCGTTCAGGTTGATGCAGCCGTGGGACACGTTCGACGAGCCCTGGGAGCCGACCGTGTCCGGGTTCTCGTGCACGAACTCGCCCGTGTTGGAGATGCGCTCCGCCCAGTACTCCGTCTCGTTGTACGAGTTCGGGCCGCTGCACACGCCGTACGAGCACGAGTTCATCTGGACCGACTGCGCCTTGGACTGGATGACGTGGATACCGGAGTGCGTCGGCAGGGACGGCCGGCCCATGCTGATGTTCATCGTCTTGATCAGCTTGCCGTTCTCGTAGATGCCCATCTTGTGGGTGTGGCCGTCGGCCTTGGCCACCCACGAGCTGTGCACCTTGTACGTGACCTGCCGGTCCTCGGCTCCGTAGACACCGCCGCCCATGTCCAGGCCGTAGATCTTCGCCGTCACGTTGATGGTGGTGCCCGGCTGCCAGAACGTCTCCGCCCGGTAGTGCACCTCCGTGCTGCTGATCCAGTACCACGCGCCCGGCTGGGACGGGGACGTCGTCACGGAGAGTGCCGCCTGCACCGCCTGCTTGTTCTTCACCGGGTACTTGAACTGGAACACCACGGGCTGGCCGATGCCGATCCCGCTGCTCTTCACCTGTGCGGGCGCCGGGACCATGTTCGCGTACACCAGCTTGGACGCGGCGATCGTCTTGATGGTCGACTGCTGGGTGGTCTGTTTGCCGGCGCTGTTCTGGCCGACCGCGCTGATCTGGTACGTCGAGCCGTAGCCCATGTGGATGTTGGACGTCCACGTCGTCTTGTCCGCCGACAGGGTGCCGGTGACGTGCGTGCCCTTCACCGTGTTGGTGACCGTCACGCTGGTCAGGGTGCCGTTGCTCGCCTTGACCACGATGGGGGTCGCCGGGTTGACCGCGGCGCCGGAGGCCGACGGCGTGATCGTCATCGCGACGTCCGCGACCGCGGGGGACCCGCCGTCGGCGCCCGCGCTCGCGCCGCTGCCGCCCGAGCCCGATGTGCTCGTGGGCGTGCCGGTGGATGTCGACGAGCAGCCTGCCAGCATCACTGCGGCGGCTGCCAACCCGATCACGCCGATCGTGAACCGGCGGTGTCTGCGACCAGTTCCGTTGCCGTCGTACATCTGCCCCTCTTAGGTATCCGGCCTTGCTCTGGGTTCCGCACCGTATGACGCACAGCCGTCGAAAACGTTGTCCTCATCGACTCGGATCACACGTACCGAGACTGCTCCGAGATGACACTGAGATCACACGGCCACCGGATGAACGTCCAGTGACCAGGACGGGACCGAGCAATAGCATCGGTTCTCATGGGTGCCTACCTCGACGGAGCCGGCCTGGACGGCCATCGCGCTGCCGTTGCGACGCTCCGAGAAGCCTACTCCGCGCTCCCTGGGGGTTCCCCGGTGAGGCTGGCGAAACCAACCTCGAACCTGTTCCGGTTCCGGGACCCCATCGGGGCCCCTGGCCTGGACGTCTCCCGGTTCGGGTCGGTGCTGTCGGTGGACCCCGACACCGCCATCGCCGAGGTGGGCGGAATGACCACCTACGAGGACCTCGTGCACGCCACCCTGCCGTACGGGCTGATGCCGCTGGTGGTGCCCCAGCTCAAGACGATCACGCTGGGTGGCGCCGTGGCCGGCCTGGGTATCGAGTCGACGTCCTTCCGCAACGGCCTGCCCCACGAGTCCGTGCTGGAGGCCGAGATCCTCACCGGTGACGGCCGGGTCGTCGTGGCCAGGGACGACAACGAGCACGCCGACCTGTTCCGGGCGTTCCCCAACTCCTACGGGACCCTCGGCTACTCGCTGCGGCTGCGCATCGAATTGGAACGCGTTCTCCCGTATGTGCGGCTGCGGCACGTGCCGTTCGCGACGGCCGCGGAATGCGCGGAATCACTCGCCGAAATCTGTCGGAGTCACTCGTTCGGGGGACAACCCGTCCATTTCGTGGACGGCACCGTGTTCGACGCCGGCCGCCAGTACCTCACCCTCGGCTCGTTCGTCGACTCCGCGCCGTACGTGAGCGACTACACCGGGCAGCAGATCTTCTACCGCTCGGTCGGCGAACGCGCCGAGGACTACCTCACCGTCCGCGACTACATCTGGCGCTGGGACACCGACTGGTTCTGGTGCTCGAAGGTGTTCGGCGTGCAGAACCCGGTCGTGCGCCGCTTCTGGCCCAAGCGGTACCTCCGGTCGGACGTGTACCGGCGGATGGTCGCGTTCGACCGCCGCCACAAGCTGTCCGACAAGGTGTACGAGATCCGCCGGCAGCCCGCCCGCGAGGCCGTCATCCAGGACGTCGAGATCCCCGTCGACCGGCTCGCCGACTTCCTGGACTTCTTCCACGCCGAGGTCGGCATCAAGCCGGTCTGGCTGTGCCCGCTGAAACTGCGCTCCGGGGCCGGGTGGCCGCTGTACCCGCTGGAGCCCGACCAGCTGTACGTCAACGTCGGCTTCTGGGCGACCGTGCCGCTGCGGCCCGGCGACCCGGACGGCACCCACAACCGGTTGATCGAGGACAAGGTCACCGAACTGGGCGGCCACAAGTCGCTGTACTCGACGTCGTTCTACTCTCCGGAGGAGTTCTGGCGACTGTACAACGGCGACGTCTACCAGAAGATGAAGCGGGAGTACGACCCGGACGGTCGGCTGCCCGACCTGTACGCCAAGTGCGTGCGCAACCGTTGAGTGGCAAGCAGGTCTACGGAAGGAGCGGCGCCATGGGATTGGCCGATGTCGCCACCAGGATGGTGGGTCCCGACGTGCCGATCGAGTTCACCGCCTACGACGGGAGCCGGTCGGGTTCCCGCCAGGCCCCGGTCCGGCTGGAGGTCCGGTCGCCGATCGCACTGTCCTACCTGGCGTCGGCCCCCGGCGAGCTGGGCCTGGCCAGGGCGTACGTGTCCGGGGCGCTGGAAGTGGTCGGCGACATGTACACGGCGCTGGCCAGCCTGCCGCCCGTGTCGCTCGCCGAACTGCCCCGCGACCTGCGGACCCAACTGGTGCTGCGGCTGCTCGCGGCCCGCCTGTGGTGGCCGGTCCCGCCGCCCCCGCAGGAGCGCCGCTCCCGCTCCGGCCTGGCGCGGGTGGCCGCGTTCGGCCGCCGGCACTCCAAGTCCCGGGACAGCAAGGTCATCTCCCACCACTACGACGTGTCCAACACGTTCTACGAATGGGTCCTCGGTCCGTCCATGGCGTACACGTGCGCCTGCTACCCGACCGAGACGTCCACCCTGGAGCAGGCGCAGGAGCACAAGTTCGACCTGGTGGCGCGCAAGCTCGCGCTGCGGCCGGGCATGCGCCTGCTGGACGTGGGCTGCGGCTGGGGCGGCATGGTGATGCACGCCGCCAAGCACTACGGCGTGAAGGCGCTCGGGGTGACGCTGTCCCGGCAGCAGGCGGAGTGGGCACAGCGGGCCATCGCCGACCGTGGCCTGTCCGACCTGGCCGAGGTGCGGCACATGGACTACCGCGACGTGACGGAGACCGACTTCGACGCGGTCAGCTCCATCGGTCTCACCGAGCACATCGGCCAGGCCAACCTCCCGTCGTACTTCAGCTTCCTGCACGGGAAGCTCAGGCCCGGCGCGCGGCTGCTCAACCACTGCATCACCAGGCCCAACGGCAGGCACGTCGCGAAGACCGGCCCGTTCACCGACCGGTACGTCTTCCCGGACGGTGAGCTGGAGAGCCTCGGCGAGCTGGTGACGCTGGTCCACGACACCGGTTTCGAGGTCCGGCACGAGGAGAGCCTGCGCGAGCACTACGCGAAGACCCTCGCCGCGTGGTGCGCGAACCTGGCCGACCACTGGGACGAGGCGGTCCGCGAGGTCGGCATGGGCACGGCGCGCGTCTGGCGCCTCTACATGGCGGCGTCCCGGCTGGGCTTCGAGCGCAACTTCCTCCAACTGCACCAGATCCTCGCGGTCAAATTGGACGGTTCGCGCTCCGGCATGCCGCTGCGGCCGGACTGGGAGCCACCGGCCACGTTCTGAACGTGCCCGACAGGCCCGGTGGGCGGCTGGCTGGAACCCACGCCGCCCACCGGGCCTTAATCGGCTCACAGCTGGGTCGGATACGTTGGACGCGATGACCGGCGACACCCAGGTGGCGGAAGCCGCACCCGTGAACCCTCCCGACCAGCCGTCCCGCACGTCCAGGTTGCGGGGCCTGGTGCGGACGAACTGGCTGTTCACCGCGCTGCTCGTGGTGGGTTTCGCGCTGCGCGTGATCGCGTGGCTGGCCTACCAGCCCGCGCTGATCTACACCGACTCCTACTACTACCTGGACAACGTCGGCCCGCTGGCGCCGCAGTTCCTGGACCCCATCGGCTACCCGCTGTTCGTCCTCAAACCGCTGATCCCGATCGGCGGCATCGCGCTGGTCAGCGCCGTCCAGCATCTCGCCGGCATCTTCATGGCGTTCGTGCTGTACCGGATCGCGCTGCGGTGCGGCGCCCGGCGGTGGCTCGCGGCGCTCGTGGCCGCGCCGGTGCTGCTGGACGGCTTCCAGCTGCAGATCGAGCAGAACGTCCTGTCCGACGTGTGGCTCCAGGTGCTGCTGGTCGTGCTGATGTGGCTGCTGGTCGGCCGGGCGCGCACGTTCGGCTGGCGGGCCGCGGCAGGCGCCGGCCTGGTGGTCGGCCTGGCGATGACGGTCCGGATGGTGGCGATCACGCTGATCGTCCCGGTCGCCCTGTACGTGCTGCTCGCCGGCCGTCAGTGGAAGGTGCCCGGCGGGTGGCGGCGGATCGGCGCCCGGTTCGGTGCGCTGGCGGCGACGTTCCTGATCGTGGTCGGCGGATACGCGACGTACTTCCACTCGCAGGCCGGCTACTGGGGCCTGTCCACGGCGTCGGGCAACTCCCTGTACGGCAGGGCGGCCGACGTGGCCGACTGCGCGAAGCTGGACCTGGACTCGACGCTGGCCCAGTTGTGCCCGAAGGAACCCCCTGGCCAACGCCTCGGCCCGAACATCTACGCCCACCTGGACGGCGACCCGAAATGGCCCGGCTACGTGCCGCCGGGCGAGACGAAGTACGACCTGATGCGGCAGTTCGCCAGGAAGGTGATGGAGAAGCAGCCGCTGACCGTCGCCAAGGCGATGTTCATCGACTTCGCCAAGGGCTTCGCGCCGTACCACTGGTGGTTCAACGAGGACCCGCCGACGTCGCTGTGGCAGTTCCAGACCGTGTACCCGGTGTACACGATGGACCCGAACGACGTGAACGGCGACGCGTTCGCGCAGACCGACGCCGAGGCCAGGGCGTTCGGTGGCCGCGGCATCTCGTTCAACGCCAGCCTGGGGACGTTCCTGCACTACTACCAGATGGTGATCTACACGCCGGGCCCGCTGCTGGCGATCCTGGGGATTCTGGGCCTGCTGGCCGGTTTCGGGTTCCGGCGGGCCAGGAAGTCCGGCCTGGCGGCGGACGCCCTGCTGGTGAGCGGCCTGGCGATCTTCGTGCTGGGCACGGCGGCGGTCTTCATGTTCTCCTGGCGCTACCAACTGCCCGGCCTGGTCCTGTTCCCCTTGGCCGGTGTCGTCGGCATCACCGCACTGCGAGCCGCGCCGAAGGCGGAATGACCTGGGAACGGGTCACGATCGGCCACTCCGGGGCGGTGGTGACCAGGCGTGCCGGCGTGTACCGCAAGGAGTCGGCAACGGACGACCTGGTCGGCGAGGGTGAGCGCCTGACCTGGCTGCGCTCCCACGGCATCCCGGCCCCGGACGTCCTGGAGTGCCGTCCCGGCCTGTTGATGACGGCGGAGGTCCCCGGCCGTTCGGCCGCCGAACCCTGGCCTGCGCACCAGCGGCCGAGGATCGTCGACGCCCTGGCCGACCTGACCCGCGCGCTGCACGCGCTACCGGTCGCCGACTGCCCCTTCGACCGGACCCTGTCGGTCACGATCCCCGAAGCGCTCGCCGCCGATGTCGACGATCTCGGCGATCCGGCCGCCGACCGGCTCGTCGCGACACTGTTGGACACCCGGCCGGCAGCGGAGGACCTGGTGGTGTGCCACGGCGACCTGTGCGTGCCCAACGTGCTGTTCGACCCGGTGACCTGCGCGGTCACCGGGGTGATCGACACCGGCCGGCTGGGCGTCGCCGACCGCTGGGTCGACTTGGCGATCACCACCCGCTCCCTGGCCGGTGCACTGAACCCGCAGTACGGCCCAGCGGCCGCCGACCGCTACCTGGCCCGCTACGGGATCGCACCCGACCCGGCGAAGATCGCGTTCTACCGGTTGCTCGACGAGTTCTGCTGATCGCGGTCGTTCAGCTTGCGCAGCATGCGGTTGTAGGCGTCCAGCGCGGCCTGGTCGTCGTCCACGTCCGCATCGCCGTCCGGGTCCACGGCGTCGACACCCATGTTGGCCAGGGCGGAGCGGCGGGCCGCCTCCAACCACTTGCCGGTGTCGTTCTGGCGTTCCGTGTCACCCATCCACTGGGCCACCACCAGGACCGTCACCGCGAACATCAGGCCGTCGCCGATGACCCACATGATGCCGCCGCCGGTGTGCATGTCGGTCAGCGCCGACGGGCCCCACGTGCGGTTGCCGTACGGGGCGGCGTGGGCGGCCATCATCAGCATCACGCCGACGACTGTGTCCGCCGTCATGCCCATGAGCAGCAGAAACACCCGCAGCGGGTAGGACAGTTCACGCTTGATCGGCTCGTGCGCGAGCAGCGGCAGGAAGTACAGGTACCCGCTGACCAGGTACAGCACGACCTCCAGGTCGTGCAGCCACGGGTGGGCCATCATCGCCGGCATGAAGCCGAACAGGTGCGTGCCGATCAGCACCGCCGCGTAGCACACGAGGCCGACCAGCGGAAACGTCAGGAACGACACGACCTTCGACCGCAGTGCCGCCTTCGTCAGCGCGGCCACCCGGTCGTCGGTGCCGCACGCCAGGCGGATCGGCTGGCCGAGGATCACCAGAACCGGCACCGCCATGATCAGCAGCAGGTGCTCGATCATGTGCATCCAGAACAGGTCCTGGCCGTACCCGTCGATCGAACTCTGCAGTGTGACGGCCAACACCACCAGCGCGCCGAGGAACGCGGCCGTCCGGCCGACCGGCCACCGGGGGACCGTACGGATCGCCCGCCGCACGTACAGCACGGCGGCTACCAGCACGATCACGTCGGTCACGGGGGCGAACCGCCACGTCCCGAACGCCGTCGCCCAGGTCAGTGGCGGCAGCCCACCCGTCATGTCCACCGGTCAACGGTAACTCTCGACCGGCGCGGCCCTACCGGAGGAGGTAGTAGCTGAGCACGTGCGCCGGGAACAACAGCGCGCCCCGGCACGTGGCGACGCTGGGGCCACCGCCCGGACCGGCCAGCGAGCCGACGGCCGTCCACACGTCGTTGCCGTCGCCGCACTGCGCGATCACCTGGTAGGTGCCCTGCTCGCCGGGGCAGAAATCCTCGACGCCCTGGCCGAGGTTGACGTCGAAGAACACCACGGTGCACGGCGGCGGAGCATCGGCCGGTGGTTGGGCGCCGTGGGCCGGAAGGTTCAGGAACGGCAACAGCGCCAGTGCGAATGTCGATGACAACAAGGCGGCGGCTCGTCGGTACACGCTCACTCCTTCGCTGTGCGGCAAGGCATTTCGCAAGCTACTGAGCGCGAAGAATTGCCCACAATTCATCGGGCGGGTGACTTCCTTACGACCCAAGGTGATCGGACGTGCCCGTGATCACTCGTTGGTGCGCCGTGGTTGGTATGTCCAGGTCTTGCCGGCCCCGGCGGGCTGTGATTGAGTGCGGCTGACTAACACTGTTCGGTGGAGATGTCAGGAGGAGACGTGACGCAGCGGGTGGCGATCGTGACCGGCGGAGCACGCGGCATCGGGGCGGCGACCGCCAAACGGCTGGCCAGCGACGGTTACGCCGTCGCCGTCGTCGACCTGGACGCCTCGTCCTGCACGTCGGTGGTGGACGAGATCACCGGCGCCGGTGGCAAGGCGATCGGGGTCGGCGCGGACGTCAGCGACGAGGACCAGGTGACCGCCGCCGTCAACCGGGTCGCCGAGGAACTGGGCGCGCCCGTCGCGTTGGTCAACAACGCGGGCGTGCTGCGCGACAACCTGATCTTCAAGATGACCGTCGACGACTGGAATACCGTGCTGGGCGTGCACCTGCGCGGCGCGTTCCTGATGTCCAAGGCCGTGCAGTCGCACATGGTCGAGGCCAAGTGGGGCCGGATCGTGAACCTGTCGTCCACGTCCGCGCTGGGCAACCGCGGCCAGGTCAACTACTCGGCCGCCAAGGCCGGCATGCAGGGCTTCACCAAGACGCTCGCCATCGAACTGGGCCCGTTCGGCGTCACCGCCAACGCGGTCGCCCCCGGTTTCATCGTGACGGAGATGACGAAGGCGACCGCGGCGCGGATGAAGATCTCGTTCGAGGACATGCAGGCCGGTGCTGCCAGCCAGATCCCGGTCCGCCGGGTCGGCAGGCCGGAGGACGTCGCGGCCACGATCTCGTTCCTGGCCGGTGAGGACTCGGGTTTCGTGTCCGGCCAGGTGATCTACGTGGCAGGCGGCCCCAAGGACTGAGGGACGCGCCGGCCCCGCGGTCGGTTCAACACGTCGCTGACGGGGCGGCTTCCGGTCGCCCCGCCAGCTCGTCCACAGTGGACTCTGCTCTTCGCGGCCGTGGTCAGCGCGTGATCATGTCCAGGAGCGCGCGGGCGGCGGCCTTGCCGAAGACCAGCACGGGCCGCTCGGCATCGGGCAGCGCGGCCTGCTTGGTGTCCCGGTAGCCGACGGTGTCACCGGTCCATCCGGTCTCGACACAGGACGAGTTGTCAGCGCTGTACGTGGCCTTCCGCCAGTTGTCGATCACGGGAGATCCTTTCTCAACGCGGCGATCAGCGTCCTCGACTGCTTCGGACTCAGAGCCAGGTGACGAAGGTGGTTCATCACCTTCTCATAGTCCTCCACGTCGGCAGGGCTGTCGTAGTAGTACGCCGATCGTCGGGTCTCCTCGTACGCCACTCGCCAGTCGTCGTCGTGTCGCAGCAGAAAGAACGCGCCTTTCAGTGACGGATGCACTCCGACGTCCTGCGGGATCACCTGGAGGTTGATGTTGGGTCGCTTGGTGATGTCGAGGAGGTGGTCGAGTTGGCCGGCCATCACGGTCGAATCGCCGACCGGCCGCCACAGGGCCTGCTCCTCGATCACCGACCACAACTCGGCCGGCGCCGCGTCGCGGGTGATCGCGGACTGTCGGCGCATCCGCAGGGCGACGCTCTCCTCGACGTTCACGCCGAGCGTGATGGAGGCGTGGTACGCGATCAGTTCGCGGGCGTACGCCTCGGTTTGCAACAGGCCGTTGACGATCACCGGGTCGAAGACCTCGATCCCGGTGGCCACGGCCTCCAGGCCGACCGCCAGTTCGAAGTCGTTCATCGACGACGATACGGCGATGGCCTGGTGCTGGTCGGACTTGAGCTTCGCGACCGCCAACAGCTCCAGCATCTGCGGAATGCGCTCCGGCCGGCCGAAGAAGTGCAGCAGGATCTCCAGCGCGGGCCGCGAGGGCAGATTCCGTCCGCTGACCATGTGCGTGAACCCGACCCGGGACACGCCGAGCCGTTCGCCTGCCTGCGCGTGCGTCTTCCCGGCCTGCTCGCACAGCCGGTCCAGTTCGTAGCGCAGCACCCGGCGGGCCACCTGCGGACCGAATGTCACCTGCACCTCGAAGCCCCTTCCTTCGTGTGCGAGACACCGTAATGACAGAGCACACCCTGCACTCACCGAAGCGAGCCGCCGACGAGTCCGTCGCCATCGTCTTCGGCCGGGAGCGCATCACACTGGAGTTCTACGATGTAGCCAGCCTGGAACGGCTACGCGACATCGCACACGAGGGAGCGCGGCGCCTCGAAGCGGCCCGAGACAACTGACCGACGGGGTTCCCCCGGCCCCGGCCCGCTTGGCCGGTGAGCCGCCGATGCCTACGGCGGTGGTGGCGCGGCTGCTTCGATCGGACATGGGTCTGGTTCGGTAAGCGCTTTCTCGGTTAGGCGGCCAGTTCCTCAGCAGCTTCGAGCAGGTGAGGGGCGGCCTCGGCGAGGGCCTTCCGGAACCGGGCACTTCGTCGACCGGGCCGATCGGCGAGCCGCCGTGGCCTACAGCAGCGGCGGCTCGGCCGCCTCGATCGGGCGTGGACCGGGTTCGGCGAGCACTTTGTCGAGCTCGGCGGCCCGTTCTTCGGCTGCCCTGGTCGGGGCCGCCGATACTTGCAGCAGTGGTGGCGCGGCCGCGTCGGTCAGGTGTGCACCGGACAGTTCTTCGGCCGACTGTCTTATCGGGGAAGCCGCCGATGCCTACAGCAGCGGCGGCTTCGACAGGCGCGGGCCGGGTTCGCGATTGCTTTGTCGAGCCGGGCGGCCAGTTCGTCAGTCAGCCTGCTTGGCCGGGGAGCCGTCGATGCCTACAGCGGTGGCGGTACGGCCGCTCGATTCGGTCTGGGCCGGGTTCG
>DASZXM010000791.1:0-2692 GCA_035546415.1 Pseudonocardiaceae bacterium | reverse complement strand
GGCGGCGATGTAGCGCTGCGCGACGACGAGCAGCACCGTGGCGGGGATGGCGGCCGCGACGGCGGTGGCCATGATGGCGTTCCACTGCTGGTTGTTGTTGCCGATGTAGTGGTAGATGCCCAGGGTGATCGGCTGTCGGGTACCGCCGGAGTCCACGGTGCTGGCGAACACGAAGTCCGACCAGGCCCACAGAAACGTGAACAGCGAGACGGTGACGACAGCGTTGCGGGACAACGGCAACACGATCGACCAGAACGTGCGCAGCCGGCCGGCACCGTCGGTTCTGGCGGCCTGCATGAGGTCGTCGGGGATGCCGGTCATGAACGCGGCGAACACCAGCACCCCGAAGGGCACCGCGATCGTGGAGTCCGCCACGACCAGGCCCGGCAGCGTGTTGATCAACCCGGTGTGCAGCAGGATCGCGTAGAAGCCCATCGCCATGATGATCCCGGGGATCATCTGCGCGATCAGCAACACGAAGCCGAGCACCCCGGCTCCCCGGGGCCGCAGTTTGGCCAGCGCGTAGCCCGCCGGAGCGGACAGCACGAGCGTCAACGCGACCGTGCACAGCCCGATGACGAGGCTGGTGACCAGATAGGGGAGTTGCTGACCGATGACCGCGCGATAACCGTCGAGTGTGCCGTGCACCGGGAACCAGTTCGGCGGCGTCTTGCGCATGTCCGAGTCGCGGGTGAACGACTCGTTGACCATCCAGTAGACCGGGAACAGCATCACCGCGGTCAGGAGCAGGCCGATGGTGGTCTTCCACCACGCAGTGGTGCGCATGTCAGCTCACCTGTGCCTTTCGCTGGCTGCGGATGTAGAGCAGACCGAACGCCAGGGCGATGATCACCAGGAGGTTGCCCACGGCCGCGGCCTGCCCGAACTCGGGCAGCAGGCTGCCGAAACCGAGCCGGTAGGACCAGGTGGCGAACGTGGTGGAGGAGTCGACAGGGCCGCCTCGGGTCATGATCCAGATGACGTCGAACACCTTGAGGGTGTAGATCAGGCCGAGCAGCAGCGTGATCGCCGAGACCGGCCGCAGCAGCGGGAAGGTGAGGTGCCGGAACCGCTGCCACGGGCCGGCTCCGTCCAGCGCCGCGGCCTCGTAGAGGGTGGCCGGGATGTTCTGCAGGCCGCTGTAGAGCAGGACGAGGTTGAACGGGATGCCGATCCAGATGTTCGCGATCGTCACGGACGCGAGGGACCACTGTGGCGAGGTCAGCCAGTCCACCGGCCCGACGCCCAGCAGGTGCAGGACGTAGTTGACCACGCCCGACTCACTGTTGAACAGCCAGGACCAGGTGGACGCCGAGACGATCAGCGGCAGCAGCCAGGGGATGAGGAACAGCGCCCGCAGTGTCACCGACAGCCGGAAGTGCTGGCGGAAGAACACCGCCAGCGCCAGGCCGATGGCGAACTGCAGGGCCAATGACGCGGCCGTGAAGATCACCGTGTGCAGCAGCGCGGGAACGAACGTCGGGTTGTGCAGGACGGTGACGTAGTTGGCCAGGCCGGTGAACGGGGCGCCGCCGTAGACGAAGGACGCGACGGTGTAGTCGTGCAGGCTCAGGTCGAGGTTCTGGTAGAGCGGGTAGGCGTAGCACACCAGCAGATAGACGGTGACCGGCGCGAGGAACCCCCAGGCCGCCCACTGGGACGTGCGCGGTCGGCGCGGGCCGGGCGCCACGGCTGGCACGGCCGGACCGGACGCGACCGCCAGGACCGGATCGGGCGCCGAGACGGTCTGTGACGTGTCCTTCATCGTCAGCCGGTCGCGTGCTGGGCCGCGGTGAGCGCCGCCTGCGGCGACTGGGACCCGGACAGCGCGGCCTGCACGGCCGTCCACAGCTGCTGGGAGATCTTCGGGTACTTGGTGCCCAGGTTGTCGCTGGTGCGGCCCTTCGCCGCGTGCACCGCGGCCACCCAGGGAGCGAGATCCGGCGTGGTCGCGACCTGCTTGGCCTGGACCGCGTTCGTGGCCCCGACGTAGGACAGCGTGGTGTCGGTGGCGTAGGCGTTGTCGGCGTTGGTCAGACAGGCCAGGATCTTCTCCGACGTGGCGTACCGGCCGGTGTCCGAGCGGGTCGGGATCGTGACGAACTCACCGCCGGTCGGCGCCGGTGCCGGACCGCCGTGCCGCGCCGGAATCGGGATGATGCCGTAGGGGAAGCCGGCCTGCTGGGCGTTGGACAGCTGCCAGGTGCCGTTCTCCGCGAAGGCGTACTGGCCGGTGGCGAACTCCTGCCAGCTGGTGGTCTGGGTGTTGTTGATCACCGAGTTCGGTGCGTAGCCGTGGTGCAGCCAGTCGGTCCACAGGGTCAGCGCGGCGACGGCCTGGCTCGATGACAGGTCGGTCAGGCCGGCGCCGGAGCCCCAGAACCAGGGCAGGAACTGGAAACTGCCTTCCTCGGTGCCGATCGCGGCGAAGGTGATGCCCTTCTTCCCGGCAGCGGTCGCCCTGGCCAGTGCGGCGGTCAGCGAGTTCCAGTCGGTCACCGACGCCGGATCTATCCCGGCGGCGTGCAGGACGTTCTTGTTGTAGTAGAGGGCGAGGGTGTTCGCACCGATCGGAACGCCGTAGGTCTTGCCGTTGAGTTGGCCGGCGGCCAGCAGGTTGGGGGAGATCGCTGAGGTGTCGGTCCTGGTCGTGCCGGTGTCGGTGAGCACGCCTGCGGAGGCCAGGGTCGAG
>DASZXM010000790.1:0-4129 GCA_035546415.1 Pseudonocardiaceae bacterium | reverse complement strand
CCCCTTTCGCCCCGGCTCGGCCCGATCGGCCCGGCCCGGCTTGGCCCGTTTGGCTTGGCCCGCTCCGTTCGGCTTGGGGCGGCCCGCCCGGCTCGGCCCGCTCCGTTCGGCTCGGCCCGGCCAGCTCGGTCGGCCGATGCGGTCGCGTCAGCCGCCCAGCTCTCAGCCCAGCGCGGCCTGCAGCAGGCTCTCGACGGCCGCCATGCCGGCCGCGTTCGGGTGCACCGGGAACGCGGGTGCCGTCGGCACGATGCCCTCCACCCACTTCGTACTCTCCGGCTGGCACACGTCGTGCCCGGTGATCGGCCCCGGGTTCACGAACAGGTCACCGGCGTCCGCGGCCTGCTGCCCGAGCATCGTGTTCAGCTCGGTCTCCACGCCGTTGAGGTAGGGCACGTCGCCGCGCGCGATCGGCACGATCGGCCAGCAGCCACCGGTCGGCGGCAGGATGCGCAGGTACCCGACGACGACGATCTGCGCCTGCGGCGCCCGCGCCCGGATGCCGGCCAGCACGGCGGCCACCTTCGGCGCGGTCGCGTTCACGGCGGCGGCCAACTGGTCGGTGCCGCCCGCGGTGTAGTGCTTCTGGCACGGGTTGCCGAACGGGTTGGTGAGGCTCTCCTCGGCGCACGTCTCCAGGATCGACGTGAAGCCGATGTCGTTGCCGCCGATGGTGACGGTGACCAGGTCGGTGTCCGGTGTGAGCGCGTCGAACTGCGGCGGGTTGCTACCCAGCGGCACCGACTGGGGCGCCGTCATGTCGTCGGTCGTCGCACCGCCGCACGTGACGTCGACGAGCGTCGGAATGCCCAGCGCCCGGGTGAGGTCGCCCGCGTAGTTGTGGTCGGAGCGCGCGCACCCGATCGGGTCGAGCGACTGGTTCGGGATCAACGGCCCGGAGGCGTACGAGTCGCCGAGTGCGACGTAATGCTGGTAGCTGGCGGTGGCCTGGGCCGACGCTGCACCCACCGCGGTGAGCACCAGTGCGGCCAGAACGGCGAGTACCCCGCGGTGATGCGTCATCGCAACCTCACTGATGCTCGGACTACCGTGCTACCAGCGTGTACGCATCGGATCGTCGGGGTCACCCCGCGCGGTGTCAAGGGCTGGGCGGCCGTTGGCACCGAACGGAGTCAGGCCACCCGCGCGATCAGTCAGGCCGCCCGCGCGGTCGTGGTCCGGCCCAGCAGCGTCCGCAGCGCGGCGAGCAGCGTGGCCGCCGGGTCACTGACCTCGTACGAGCAGCGCCACGCGACGACACCGTCCGGCCGGACCAGGCTGGCACCGCTGTCGCCGATGCCGTAGCGGGTGCGCAGCCGGTCACCGGGGTCGGTGAGGTGCGGCCCGAGCCCGCACGAGTCGAGCCGCACCCCGAGCTCCCGGGCAGCGCGCTCGGCGGCGGAGTGCCACACGCCGCCCTCGGCGCCGGTGAGCAACGTCCAGCCGTCACCGAATAGGTCCACTGTGGACAGAACATCGCCGTCGCCCCGGACGAGCGGCACGTGCGGCGCCCGGAACCCGGGCCGGCCGGTGGGCGTCATCGGGTCCTCGGCGAGGTCGTCGTCGGGGCCGTCGTCGAGGACGGCGGTCGACCGGCAGCGCAGCCCGAACGTGATGGTCAACGGGTCGAGGTCGCCGCCGGTGAACTGCTCGGCAACCGGCCGCCGCTCGGCGTCGTACGTGTCGAGCAGCCCCGGACCGGCGGCACCCCGGTGCACGTCGGCGAGCTTCCACGCGATGTCGTAGGCGTCGGCGACGGTGACGTCGGTACCGAGCGTCCCGTTCGGCGGCGCCACCCGGGCGGCGTCCCCGACGAGGAACACCCGCCGATCCCGGAACCGCTCGGCAACGCGCACACCGACCGGCCACGCACACACCGACCGCACGTCGACGTCGAGATCCGGCTGCCCGAGCGCGTCGCGCACGAGGGAGGTGACACGGTCTGCGGTGAAGTCCAACAGCGACTCGCCCCGCTCGGGGTGGTAGTCGAAGGTCATCGCGTGCCGCTCCGGAGCGTCGAACACGGCCCCGATGTCGAACACCACCCCGATGCGGTGCCGCAGCGCCCCCGGCCCGGTGCTCCGAATGCCGAGCCGTTCCCGAATCGGGCTGCGTTCCCCGTCAGCGGCGATCACGTGGTCGGCCCGTACGGTGCTGAGCCGTTCGGTCCACCGGTCCAGAACCCGACAGGTGACGCCGGCAGGATCCTGCCGAAGATCGACGACATCGGCGGAAAACCGAACCCCCGCACCGGCTTTCTCGGCCTGCGCCAACAGAATCCGCTCCAACTGGTCCAGCGGCGCCCGCCCGGGCGGAGCGGGCGAGATGTCGGACGTGTCGATCGGCTCGCCGACACCCCGCCCACGCCCGGCGGCGACGACGACGTCCAACACCCCACCGAGCCGCAACAACTCCATGGTCCGAGCGGACTGCCCCACGGTCCGCGGATGAATCGACGGACTCGCATGCCGCTCCAGGAGCACGACATCGACCCCCAAGGTGGCGAGAAACGCGGCGGCCGCACAACCAGCCAACCCGCCTCCGACAACCAACACCCCGGTTTGCTCGTCAGCCATGAATCTCCCCTCCGATACATCATGTCTGAAAAGTATCTTAGGATGTGAGGTAACTGCCGGCAAGGCCTGCCTCGACTCCGGGCGATGGCCAGTCAGGCGCGGTGGACCACGACGCCGAACGCCCCAGGCCCCGGATCCCGATCGCCGCCGGACTCCCGCCGCCGGACTCCCGCCGCCGGAGGCTCCGCCGGGCTCCGCTGTGGCCGCCTGCCGCTGTGGCCGCCGGACGCTCCGCCGCCTGCCACTCCCGCGCCTGCCACTCCCGCGCGTGTCGCTCTGGTCGCTTGCCGGTCCCGCTGCTTGCTCGTCCCGCTCTGGCCGCCTGCCGGTCCCGAATGCTTGCCGCTCGCGATGCTTGCCGGTCCCGCTCCGGCCGCGTGCCGCTCCGGCCGGCTGCCGCTCCCGCCGCCTCCGGCTCCCCCGCCGGAGGCTCCCGCTGCCTGCCGGTCCCACCACCTGCCGCGCCCGCCGCCTGCCGGTCCCGCTGCCTGTCGCTCCGGCCGCCTATCGCACCCGCTGCCTGTCGCTCCGCCCGCCTGCCGGTCCCGCCGCCCGAGCCTCCGCCGTCCGACCGCGCCGCCCGGACCTCGCGGCCCGGACCCCCGCCGCCCGACCCCCTGCCTGCCCGGCCGGCCTCAACCTCTCCAACGCGCGCCGCGTCGCTCGCCCACTTCGGCCGCCAGCCACACCGCCTCTCTGGCGAACCCGAAAACGGGCCGTTTCGTTGCACTTTTCACCCACACGGGTGGGTGAGTTTCACCCTCGGCGGAATTCGGGGCTACCAGGGCCTACTGGCCCAGGGCCTCGGCTATCCAGTCCGGCACCGGGAGGTTGCGTTCGTCGCACGCTGTTGCCAGGCGGATCGTCCAGCGCAATGCCTGGATGACCACCGTGGCCATTTCCTCCGGGGCGGCGCTGGACAGGGCGATCTCCACCTGTTCCGCCGCTGCGTCCTCGTCGCCGTGGACCTCCGCCAGCAGGGTGCGCACCGCCGTGCGGACCGGGGGGTCCGCTTCGTCGATCGGGACTTCCTGGCCGTCCTCGTCGAAGACCTGCATGCGGACCGGTGTCGCGCCACCTTCCGACAGTTCGGTGACCATGCGGCTGCATTCGGAGAAGAGCAGCAGCACGAGTTCACGAACGTCCGTGTGTTCGTCCTGCGAGTCCTGGACGAAGCTGATCAGGCGTTCCACCGCGTCGCCGTCGTCACCCTCACTGGCCGCGGCCAGCGCCTGGCTGGCGGCGAGGATGATCCGTTGCCGCCGATCCGGGTCCTGCGCCGCTGCCACGATCCCCATCTTTCCCTAACCGTCGACCCCACGCGCCAGCCGTCACCTTCGGCGAGTCGACGCTTGACGGAGACCGAATCGACCGTCTACGCAGGCCACATGGGTGATCTGCTCCTCGCCGACGAACGTGCCCGCATCTGTGGCTTCGGCCGGCGGATGGTCGCTGACCGGCTCGTTGTCGGCACTTCCGGCAACATTTCCGTCCGCGCCGGCGGACTCGTCGCCGTCACGCCGAGTGGGATCGAGTACGCCGATCTCGTACCG
>DASZXM010000789.1:0-1717 GCA_035546415.1 Pseudonocardiaceae bacterium | reverse complement strand
GGTCGACGTCTCGGATGTCCTCGGCGCGGCCAGACGCGCGGCCGATCGGGCCGAGCGCGCCATGTGTGTCGGCGAGTTCCGGACTGAGCGGACCGGTGCCGCGCAGCCGATCCAGAAACGATGCCGTTCCCATCAGCGCATGTTCATCGCTGGTGATGTCGCGCTCCAGGCGGCGCAGGTCGCCGGTCAGCTCGGCCGCAGCTACGCGCGGCAGGTCCGAGACACCGCCGGGAACCACGACGCCGCGGCCGAAGCGGTTGCCGCAGCAGCGCGAGACCAGGCGCAGCACGCGTTCCTTGTGCCACCCGAGCCGCGAGATCGCGACCGCCAGGCCGGCGGCTTCGGCCAGGCGCAGCGCGACGTCCAGGTGGTTGGCGACGCGTTCCAACTCGGCGTGCACCACCCGCACCAGACTCGCGGCGCGGGGCACCTCGACCCCGGCCAGATCCTCGACGGCGTGGCAGAAGGCCACGGCATGCGCGACTGAGGCGATCCCCTCGACCCGTTCGGCCAGCAACACACCATCCTGAATGGACAGTTCTTCGAAGCGTTTCTCGATGCCTCGGTGCTTGTGGTAGACGCGGATCTGCGGGAACGGGATGTCCTCGCCTGGAGTTTCGATCAGGTACTCCACCGACTCGAACACCCCGGAGCGGACCGGACCGTGCGGGATGGTGAACATCCCCGGCCCGAGCACGTGCCGGCCCACGGCTTCCTCGGTGGGGTGCAACGTGCCTGGCTGGACCGGCGAGCCGGGACGTGGCCGGGACGCGGTGTCCGGTAGCGGCAGTACCAGCGGGTCGAGGCGGGGATGGCCGGTGGGTTCTATGCCGAACAGGTCGTGCAGTTCGCGTTCGTACCAGAACGCCGCCGCCGTGTCCGGGGTCAAGGCCGGATAGTCGCGTTGCCACGAGGGCAGCATCGTGTCCAGCAACCGGATGCCATCGGCAGCGTCGGCGGCGGTGTCGGCCAGTGCTGCGGTGATCCGCACCTGTTCGCCGACTGCGGTGCCGAACAGCCCCGCCAGCCGGCGCCCGGCCTGGACCTCTTTCAGGACCAGCGTCCGCCATTCAGTCAGCGGCGCGGACGCGATCGACGCCGTCGTGCTCACGAGCCACCACCTCCCAACTCGGCCACGCCCTGGCTGAGCAGGTGGGTGAGCGCGTCCGGCGGGTGGACGCCGAGCACGACGAGTGCGATCAGTCCGACCACCATGGGAGCGACCATCCACGCGCTCGGTTCACCCCGCGTCACCACGGTGACCTCGGGGGTACGCGGTGGGGAGACGAACAAGACCCGGGTGAAGGAGACGGTCATCCCCAAGAACGCCACCGTCACCAGCACCACCAGGATCGCCGCGAACGTCGTCTTCCCATCACCCAAGCCACCGGCGACGATCTGGAACTCCGACCGGAAGATCCCGAACGGCGGCAGCGCCGACAACGCGAGCACCGCGCACAGCAACAATGGCCCGGTCCAGGGCAGCACGTCCAGCCCGCCGCGGATCGTCCGGAGGTCCTTGGTGGCGAACTTGCGCAGCAACACCCCGGCGGCGAAGAACGCGTTGCCCTTCGCCGCCGCATGCGCGAGCACGTGCAACAGCACCCCGGCCAGCGCGATCGGCGCCCCGAACCCGACCCCCAGACACAGGATGCCCATGTGCTCGACGCTGGAATACGCCAGCAGCCGTTTCACATCCCGTTGCCGCAACAGCGAC
>DASZXM010000788.1:0-11347 GCA_035546415.1 Pseudonocardiaceae bacterium | reverse complement strand
CGCAACCTGATCGGCTCGGCGTGGGGCACGGCCAAGCGGATGCTGCTGGACGCGGCCGAGGACCCGTCCAGCGAACTGCGGATCCGGGTCCGCGACGGCCTGGTGTCGCTGGGCGGCCGGCTGACCGGCGAGGACGGGCTGCGCGACAAGGTCGACGCGTGGGTCGAGGACGCGGCCGGGTACGTCGTGCGCAACTACTCGGCGGAGATCACCACGCTGATCACCGACACGGTGGCGCGGTGGGACGCGCAGGAGACCAGCCGCAAGATCGAGCTGCAGGTCGGGCGGGACCTGCAGTTCATCCGGATCAACGGCACGGTCGTCGGCGCACTGGCCGGCCTGGTGATCTACACGATCGCCCAGCTGCTGTGAGGCCCTGGCGCGCCAGCGGCGCGGGAGGGCCAGGAGCGAAGCGACCCCGCCAACCGCAACGCGGTCCGGCCGCACGGGAAAGCCGCATACCGGGGAAGCATCCGGCTGTCCGAGAGGTTGTCCTGTAGGTGACGAACGAGACTCCGGTGCCGCTGTCCGTGCTCGACCTGTCCCCGGTCACCGCCGGGTCGACCAGCGCGCAGGCACTGCGCAACACGATCGAACTGGCCAAGCACACCGAGGCCCTCGGCTACCAGCGGTTCTGGCTGGCCGAGCACCACAACATGCCGGGTATCGCCAGTTCCGCGCCTGCCGTCCTGATCGGCCAGGTCGCCGCCGCCACGTCCAGGATCCGGGTCGGTTCGGGCGGCGTGATGCTGCCCAACCACGCGCCGCTGGTGGTGGCCGAGCAGTTCGGCATGCTGACCGCGCTCTACCCGGACCGCATCGACCTGGGCCTGGGCCGCGCGCCGGGCACCGACCCGAGGACGGCGGCCGCGCTGCGCCGTTCCACGTCACCGCTGTCGGCCGACGACTTCCCGCAGCAGCTGGGCGAGCTGATGAGCTACTTCGACCCGGATGCCAGCGGCCCGATCCACGCCACGCCCGCGGCCGGCAACGAACCGCCGGTGTGGCTGCTGGGTTCCAGCGGCTACAGCGCCCAACTGGCCGGCATCCTCGGCCTGCCGTTCGCGTTCGCCCACCACTTCAGCGCCGAGAACACGCTGCCGGCCGCCGCGCTGTACCGGCAGAGCTTCCGGCCGTCCGACGTGCTGACCGAGCCGTATCTGATGATCGCGGCCGGCGTGATCGCCGCCGAGGACGACGAGCGGGCCGCGTGGCTGGCCGGCCCGATGGCCCTGTCGTTCCTGCGGCTGCGCCAGGGCAGGCCGGGTGTGCTGCCCACGCCCGAGGAAGCCGCGACGCACGAGTACACCGAGATGGAGAAGGCCGTCATGGACGACCGGCGGCGCGGGCAGATCCTGGGTGGACCGGAGACGGTGCGCAAGGGCGTCGAGCAACTGGTCGAGGCGACCGGCGCGAACGAGTTGATGGTCACGACGATGGTGCACGGCTTCGAGGACCGGTTGCGGTCCTACGACATCCTCGCCGGGCTGTGGTCGGGGAACGCGACCGGGGACCGAGTCGCGAACTCGGCCCCCGGTGCGGTGTAGCGGTGGTTACTCGCGCTCGTACGTGACCGAGAAGGTGGTCCCGCCGGAGATCGCGCTCGTGTGGTCCTCGTAGCCGCCGCCGTTGCTGGCGTCCAGGGCCACCGGGTTGAACGAGCTGAGCGCCTTGCCGTTGATCAGCGCGTTGGTGAAGGTCACCGTGCCGAACCTCGGGTACGCGGCCGTCGGCGACTCCAGGATGAACTCGGCGGAGGCGTTGGAACCGCGGTAGGACTTGGACGTCGTCTTCGTCCAGCCCTTGGTGTTGTCGGTGATCTTCAGCGTGTAGGTCGTGCCGCTGCGGGTCACGCTCGCCGTGAACGAGTCGCCGCCGCTGACCGCGTTGCTGTAGTACACCGGGTTGGCCGGGTACATCTCGTACCAGGCCTGGTAGACCGGGCGGCCGGACGAGCAGTCGGTGGCCACACCGGTCTGCTCGACCGAGTTGCTGCCGTAGCCGTCGATGCCCACCCAGGGCGCGTACAGGTCGTTGGCCGAGTTGCACGTCACCGTCGGCTCGACCCAGTTGGCCGACACCGACGTGAAGCCCGAACCCGTGGCGGCGTAACCGGACCAGTTGTAGCCGTTCTGGTTGAACGTGCCACCCACGCGGTGCGAGTGGATCAGCTGGCCGTGGAACGGCGCGAACGAGCCGTGTGCCGGCGCGGGGTGTGCGGCGGGAGCGGCGGCAGCGGTGGCAGCGGTGGCAGCGGTGGCGGGTGCGGCCGCGAGGCCGACCAGCAGGGCGGCGCCGCCCAGCACGGCCGTGACGAGAGCAGTGGTTCGCACTGGCTCAACCTCCTCGATGGGCGGCGAAGGACGCCGCCGGTATGCAGGGGAGTCCACCGTGCCCCGTCAACGCTTGGCCGCGGCACCTCCGGGAGTTGTTAACAATTGACCAGACCGGACAGTAGGACCGGGCCCGCGTCCGGTAGTCGGACACGGGCCCGGTACGGCTGGGTCACTCCCGCTCGTACGTCACCGAGAACGAGCCACCGGACAGTCCACCCGTGTGGTCCTCGTAACCGTCGCTGTTGCTGGCATCCAAGGCGATCGGGTTGTACGACGACGCGTCCTGGCCGTTGATCTGGAAGTGACTGAAGTCGACCGAGCCGAAGTTCGGGTAGGACGCCGTCGGCGACTCCAGGATCGCCTCCGCCGACGCGTTCTGGCCCTGGTACGAACCGGGCGTCGTCTCCGTCCAGCCCCGCGTGTCGTCGGTGATCTTCAGCGTGTAGTTGCCGGCGCCGTCCGTGGTCACCGACGCGCTGAACGAGTCACCCGCGCTGACCGGGTCGTCGTAGTAGACCGGCGCGGCGGGGTACATCTCGTACCACGCCTGGTACGCGGGCGAGCCGGACGAGCAGTCGGTGGCGACACCGGTCTGCTCGACCGAACCGCTGCCGTAGCCGTCGATGCCGACCCACGGCGCGTACAGGTCGTCAGTGGAGTCGCACGTGGCGGCCGGCATCGTCCAGTCGGCACTGACCGACGTGAAGCTGCCACCCTCGGCCACGTAGCCCGACCAGTTGCCGCCGTTCTCGTTGAACCCGCCGTGATGGAAGATCCCGCCGATCAACGGCAGGTGGTGGAAATTCACGGAATTGACATGGTGGGTAAAGGAAACCGGTGCGGCGGCGGGCGCGGCGTTCGCCTGCGTTCCCATCGTGCCGACCAGCATGGCAGTGCCCCCCAACACGGCCGCGGCGAAAGCTGCGGTACGCACTGTCTCTGACCTCCTTGTGTGCGAGCGAAAATCGCCTCAGGCAGGGCCTCACCATGCCCACGAACGGACGATCCGCGGCACCCTTCCGGAGTCGTTGACAGTTGACCCCGACCACAGTCCGTAATGGACATCGCGGTGAACCCGCAGGTCAACACCTGTGTTCAAGTCGCGGAAAAGTGGGTATCCGGAAGCCCATGGAGAAGACGATCGAACACGGTTCGGCGTCCGAACAACCGGACGAACGGACCGTGCGCCGAGCCGTGGCCGCGTCGGCGATGGGCAACTGCATCGAGTGGTTCGACTTCGGCGTGTACAGCGCGGGAGCCATCACGGCCACGGTCGGCAGAGTGTTCTTCCCCACACACGACACGACGTCCGCGGTGCTGTCGTCGTTCGCGGTGCTGGCCGTGGCGTTCGTGGTCCGGCCGTTCGGCGGGTTCTTCTTCGGGCCGCTGGGTGACAAGTACGGCCGTCAGCGTGTGCTGGCCACCACGATCATCCTGATGTCCGGGTCCACGTTCGTGATCGGCGTCCTGCCGACGTACCACAGCATCGGCGTCGCTGCGCCGATCCTGTTGATCCTGGCCAGAATGGTGCAAGGGTTCTCCACGGGCGGCGAGTACGGCGGCGCCGCGACGTTCATCGCGGAGTACGCCCCGGACCGGAAACGGGGATTCCTGGGCAGCTGGCTGGAGTTCGGCACACTGACCGGCTATGTGCTCGGCTCGTCGCTGGTGTTGATCGTGAACGTGTCGCTACCACAGTCCGCAATGGACGGCTGGGGGTGGCGGATCCCGTTCCTGGTCGCATTGCCGCTCGGCCTGGTCGGTCTGTACCTGCGGACCAGGCTGGAGGACACGCCCGCGTTCCGGGACATGAACAAGGCCGGCAAGGTGGCGCGCTCGCCGCTGCGCGAGACGCTGACCCAGAACTGGCGGATGATCCTGAACCTGATCGGCATCGTGCTGCTGCTCAACGTGGCCGACTACACGATGCTGACGTTCATGCCGACGTACATGACCGAGGACCTGCACTACAGCGACACGACGTCACAACTGGTCACGATCTCCGTCGAGATCTGCATGATGATCGCGATCACGTTCCTGGGCAGGCTGTCCGACCGGATCGGCCGGAAACCGCTGCTGCTCGCGTCCGCGATCGGCTACGTCGTGTTCGCGTACCCGGCCGTCGCGTTGATGCAGGCGGGCGGCACGCTCCGGCTGGTCCTCGGCTTCGCGATCCTCGCGGTGCTGCTGTTGCTGATCCTGGCCGTGATCGGGTCGACGTTCCCGGCGATGTTCCCCACCCGGACCCGGTACGGGTCGTTCGCCATCGGCTACAACGTCTCCACGTCCGCGTTCGGCGGCACGGCCCCGTTCGTGATCAGCGCGTTGATCACGGCCACCGGCACCAACTTCATCCCGGCGTACTACGTGATGCTGGCCGGGCTGATCGCGCTGGTGCCCATCATCCTGATCCCGGAGACCGCGGGCGCCGCGCTGCGCGGCATCCCGGAGGACAGCACACCGGGCCTTGTCACGGCCCGCTGACTGGAACGAGTTACAGTCGAGGACGTGAGTCCAGCTCAGACACCGTGGCCGCCGGAGCCGACGCAACCGGCGGTCCGGCACCCGGACGCGCCGGCGCCGGGTACCGTGCTGCCCCCGCACTACGCGGAGTGCTTCGGCTGCGGGCCGGACGTGCCCGGCGGCCTGCGGATCGTCACGACCGTCGGCGACGGCCTGACCGCCCACGCCGAGTTCGAGGTGACCGACGGCCACCAGGGCGCGCCCGGCCTGGCCCACGGCGGCCTGCTGTCGGCCGCGTTCGACGAGGCGCTGGGCAGCCTGGCCACGCTGTTCCGGCTGCCGGCCGTCACCGGGAAGCTGGAGACGGAGTTCCGGCGGCCGGTGCCGATCGGCTCGACGCTGTACATCACGGCGCGGGTGGACGGCATCGCCGGACGGAAGATCTACGAGAGCGCCGAGGGCCGGCTGGACGCCCCGGACGGACCGGTCGCCGTGCGGGCCAGGGCCGTGTTCGTCACCGTGCCGATGGAACACTTCGTCCGGCACGGCCACGCCGAGAAGGCACGCGCCCTGTTCGGCGGGGTGCCCGGGTCCAACGGCAAGCCGGACTTCGAGGTCAACCCCTGACGGAGCCGTCGAAGCCGTACGTCACGCCGTAGCGCGGCACGACCCTGCGGACCGCGCCCGGTGGGAACAGCCGGGTGGGTTCGAACGTGTGCACCGGGAACACCACGCCCGGGGCGACCCGCTCGACGAACTCGTGCAGGTGTTCGGGCGTGGCGTGGCCCCAGCCGCCGATCCGCTCCAGCGGGATGCCCAGGTGGGCCAGCCAGTCGGTGAACACGCCCCACCTCGGGTCGAACTCGCCCAGCGGCTCACCGTTGGCGTGCAGGAACACGTCCGCCGTCGGCAGGTCCAGCAACGCCGGCAGGTCGGCAGGGTCGGGCTGCACGACGAACGCCTCCGGTTTGCCGTGCACATCGGCGAGCGTGACGGTATCGATGCTCGACCCCGCAAGCGGATCTTCGGTATCAATGCTCGACCCCGCAAGCGGGTCTTCGGTATCAATGCTCGACCCCGCAAGCGGATCTTCGGTATCAATGCTCGACCCCGCAAGCGGGTCTTCGGTGCCCCACGTGACGGCCGGCACGCCGAGTGCGCGCAGCATCGCGGCATCCGGCGCCGGCCACACGATCGTCCGGCCGGCGGCCCTGGCCGCGTCGGTGAACTCGGCGGCGCGTTCCACGTCCCTCGGGTACATCGACAGCAGCACCAGCCCATTCGCCGCCAGACCATCCACAAAGGACGCGAGCACCTCGCCCTCGGTGCGCGGCACGGCCGATGACGGGAACGACAGCGTGGTCGCCTCGGTGACCAGCACGGCACAGCCCGCCGCCCGGTCGGCGAACGCCCAACTGCGCTCGGCGTGCCGGCCGTGGAAGCGGATGTCGCCGGTGTAGGCGAGCGTGCCGTCACCGGTGTGCACCAGGTAGCCCGTCGCCCCGGGGACGTCGTGGTCGACCGGCACGCACTCGACCCGCATCGGCCCCACGTCCACCACGTCACCCGCGGCCATCCGCTGCCAGTCCGGGTCGCCGCCGGGCAGCCCGGCGCCGGCCGCGTCCAACGCCGTCAACAGGTCGACCGCGTCGGTGTGGGCGTGCACCGGCACGTCCGGCCGGACGAAGCCGGCCAGCCCGACGTGGTCGATGTGCGGGTGGCTGACGAACACGTGCGTTGCGCCGGGCACCGGGTCGGCCAGCGGGTCACCCGGCGCCAGCGCCGCCGGGTCGAACAGGCCGGGGATGCGCGGCGCGCCGCCGACCCGCAGCCGGTCGGCCAACAGGTGGGCCGGGCGTTCCCGGACGGGCTGGCGGAACAGGTTGGCCCCACTGGGGATGTCCAGGCCGATGTCCAACAGGACCCGGTGGCCACCGTCGGACACCACGATCTTGCTGGAGCCGATCACGTCCAGACCGCCCCAGAACTCGATGCTCGCCAACGCGTGTGGCCCTTCTACCGGTCGACGGCCACGGCCCCCGGCTGGTAGGCGTCCGGATCGGCCGCCCAGCGCAGGATGGTGGGCAACACACCCTCCATGTCGGGTGCCACCACGTCGGCCGGACCGTCGTTTCGACCGAACCGGTCAATATATCCGGTTGTCGCGCCGAACGCCCGTGCCGGCGCGATGTCGTTGGTCCAGTGGTCGCCGACGCTGTAGACCCGCCACGGCTGGTCCGTCACGCCGGCCCGGGCGGCCGTGCCGAGCAGGATGTCCGGCATGCCGACCGGCTTGCGGGCGTCCGGCACGACCCGGTCGAACACGTCGGTGGCGCCCAGCCTGGTCAGCAGCTCGGGCAGCCAGGCGGTCGGGCTGTTCGTGGCCAGCACCAGGCGGGTGGTGGCGCGCAGCCCGCGCAGGGCGTCCAGCAGGCCGGGCGGCACCTCGATGGCGCACTCCGGCTGCACCAGCGCCTGCCGGCTGGCCAGGAACGCGCCGTCCAGCACGGCCTGCTCGACCTCGTGCACGGCCGCCAGCCGCTGCACGGCCTCCCAGCCGTCGATCGCGGCCAGCAGGGCCGGTTCCTCCGTGCCCAGTTCCTCCGTGCCCACGCTCAGGAAGCGCTCCATGACCGCCATGAACCGGCGGCCATCGGCCGCGGGCAGGCTCGCCGCGACCGCCGTCGCGTACGCCAGCACCGGCCCGTCACCCCGGTACAGCGTGCCGTCCAGGTCGACCAGCAGCGCCTGCCGCCGCTCAGCCACGGACACCGCCGGCCGTGGAGAACGCGCCGGTGATGAAGTGCCGCTGCAGCAGCAGGAAGATCACCAGCACCGGGATCGTCGTGAACGTCACGGCCGCGCACAGGCCGGTGTAGTCGGTCCCGGACGCCTGCAGGAAGTTGTACAGCCCCAGCTCCACCGGGCGCACGTCCGGATTGGACGGTGCCATCACCGACGGCCACAGGAAGGCGTTCCACGACAGCATGAACGTGTTCAGCGCGATGATCAGCAGCGCCGGTCGCACCAGTGGGCCCGCGATCGACCACAGGATGCGCCAGCGGCCCGCGCCGTCCAGCTCGGCCGCTTCGAACAGTTCCGTGGGCAGCCCGAGCAGGAACTGGCGGACCAGGAAGATGCCGAACACGTTGGCGCCCCACGGGACGATCTGGATCCAGTAGGTGTCCAGCAGGTGCAGGAACGACGCGATCTGGAAGTCCGGGATCAGCAGCGCCACCTGCGGCACCATCAGCACCGACAGGACCAGCGCCCACAGCGCCCGCCGGCCGGGGAACCGCATCACGCCGAACGCGAACCCGGCCAGCAGCGACGTCAGCACACACAGGATCACCGTGCAGCCGGCGACGAACGCCGTGTTCAGCAGGTACCGCAGCCACGGCGCGGCGTGCCACGCCCGCACGTAGTTCGCCCAGTACAGGTGCGGCACCAACGACGGCGGGTACGAGTACATGTCGCCGTCGCGATTCAGCGACGTCACCACGACCCAGTAGAACGGCAGCACGAACGCCAGTCCGACCAGCACCGACACGACGATGCGGGCCACGCCCCGCCGCCGGCGGCGCCCCCCGGAACGCCGCCGGACGGGCAGGGCGGTCGGCCCGGAGGCCGACCGCAGGGCCACGCTCACGATCCCGCCCTCACCAAGGTCGTGAGCGTGACCACGTCGGTCACTGCTGCGCCTTCATGTCGTTCATCGCGTCCTGCTGTGCCTTGTTCAGCGCGTCCTGCGGGGACGTGCCGCTGGTCAGCACGTCGGTCAGCGCGACCGACAGCTCACCCTGGGCGTCGTCGGCCCACGGCACCGGAGCCGTGCCCGACGCGTTCCGCAGCGCCTGCGCCGACGTGATCATCCACGGGTTCTTCGCGGTGAACGCGGTCATCCGCGGCAGCGCGTCCGGCGTGACGGGCAGGTAACCGGTCTGGCTGGCCCAGTACGCCTGCGACGACGCCGAGCTGAGGAACCGCAGGTACTTCCAGGCGGCTGCCTTCTCCGCGGCCGATGCCTGGTCGAAGATCACCAGGTTGGTGCCGTTCATCTGGTTGGCCTGCTTCGCCGGGCCGGCCGGGAGGTTCTGCGTGCCGAGGGTGAACTTGCCGCCGACGGCCGACTTCTCGTAGCTGTAGCCGGCCACCGAGGAGATGTCGAACAGGCCCTTCCGGGCGCCCAGCGCCGTCTCGCCGGGGTAGTTCTTGCCCACGCCCAGCGCGCCAGCCTGCTTCAGGCCGACCAGGTACCGCATGGCCTTCACGGCGGCCGGGCTGTTGAACTGCGGGACACCGTCGCGGTCGAACACCGGCGTGCCGTAGGAGTCGGCGAGGATCTCGAACCAGATCGGCCCGGCGGTCAGGTCGCCCTTGCCGCCCGGGTCGATCGTGATGCCCACGACACCGTCGTGGGACACCGCCTTGGCGGCCGTGGCGAACTGGTCCCACGTCGTCGGCGCCGATTGGCCGGCGGCCGTGAGCATCTGCGTGTCGTAGAAGTTCACGTAGACGCTCTTGTTGAACGGCCACATCCACGTCTTGCCGTCGCACAGCTTCAGGTCGTCCCGCACACCCGGGTACAGCGAGCTGAGCGCCTTGCTGGAGGCGCCGCCGATGTAGGAGTCCAACGGGTCGATCACACCGCTGCGCGCGTAGTCGGCGGCCCAGCCCTCGTAGACCTGCGCGATCGTCGGCGCGTGCTTCGCGGTGATCGCGTCCTTCTCGTTCTTCTCCAGCGTCCCGTAGTCCGGCGACTCCTCCAGGTTCACCGTGATGTCCGGGTTCGCCTGCTCGAACTGCTGGGTCAGGTGCGTCAGCGCGCCCTTCAGCGAGCCGCCGCTCATCGCCTCCATGAAGCTGATGGTGACCTTGCCGCCACCCTCGCCGCCGGTCCCACCGCCACCGGCCGCACTGTCCGAACCGGACAGGAAACAGTTGCCGGCGGCGTCGCCCCCGGAACCCGAGCCGGAGGACGAACTCGCGCAACCCGACAGCGCGAGTGCGCCGGCGAGGACGACCGCCGACGCCCCGATGATCCGGGAGTGAGCTGTACGCATGGAACCTGGCCTCTCGTGTCAGCCGATCGCGGACGGACGGGTCGTCTTGCGCTGGATCACGGTGAACGCCACGGTGACGACGAACAGCACCAGCGCGATCGCGGCGCCGTACCCGGTGCGCTCGAAGATCTCGCCGTAGAGCAGGAAGCTGATGGTGGTGGTCGCCGTGCCGGGGCCGCCGAGGGTCATCGTGTAGAACTGGGTGAACGCCTGCAGCGAGTAGATCGCGGTGACGGTGACGACGAACGCGGTGATCGGCCGCAGTTGCGGCCACGTGACGTACCAGAACTCCTGCCACGCGTTCACACCGTCCACCCGGGCCGCCTCGCCCAGTTCCGGTGACACGATGGACAGGCCGCCCAGGAAGATCACCACGGTGAACCCGATCTCGTGCCACAGGCTGAAGACGATCACCGACGGCATCGCCCACGTCTGGGACAGCAGCCAGTTCGCGCCTTGGATGCCGAACGCCTTCAGCACCAGGTTGATCAGACCGAACTTCTCGTTGAAGATCCACACCCAGGCGATCGACGTGGCCACCAGGGGCGTCACGTACGGCGCGAACACGGCGACCCGGGTCGCCGCGTACCACCGGCCGGCGCGCTGCAACAGCAGCGCGATGGCCAGGGACAGCGCGGTCCCGCCGATCACCATGGCGATCGCGAAGTAGAGCGAGTTGCCGGCGCTGGTCAGGAACGGCGGGTTGTCCGCCGTGAACATCTCCTGGTAGTTGCCCAGACCGACGTAGCGGCTGCGCGCCGGGTTGAGCGAGTTCCAGTTGTACAGGCTGATGTAGACGGTGTAGACGGTCGGCCCGATCGTGAACACACCGAAGATCAGCAACGCGGGGAACGACATCAGGTAGCCGACGGGGCTGGCGAGCACCCGCTTCGTCCTGCGCCGGCGTGCGGCCGGCGGCCGGGGCACTGGCCCGGCGACGATCCGCTCCGTTGTCGTCATGCCGTCATACCTTTGGCGGTTTTTGGACAAATTCCCGCGTCGGTCTGGCCGGCAGCGGCGGTGGAACCTTATCCTGGACTGTTGGGCACTTGTCCATGAGAAGCCGCCAATTCGTGATGTTTTAACCGATATGTCACGTTTGAACTAGTCTAAACCGGACATATGGGCGGCGCTGAGCCGGCCCAGGGGTCGGTTCGACGACGGGCTCCGCCTCAGGTGAGGGTCTTCGGGCGGACCGAGTTCGCCAGGTCCACCAACTGGACCCGTTCGGCGACCGTCGCGGCCAGCCGGGCCAGCGACCGGTAGCAGCCCTCCAGGCCGAAGCGCAGGCCGCGCTCGTCCAGTTCGCAGCCCAGGACCCGGCCGCCGTTCATCTGCGGTGCCCCGCCGGGTCGGCCGGCACGCACCCAGTTCACGGCCGCCTGCAACACGTCCACGGCCAGCTTCGCGCGGCGCTCGGCGTCCAGGTTGAGCCGTTCCACGCGGGTGCCGGCGTCCACCAGGTCCCGCTCGGTGAGCCGCTCC